>DASZWE010000218.1:0-5491 GCA_035546735.1 Puia sp. | reverse complement strand
TACGTATCCTATTATTTTTTTGGCTGTGTGGCGGCGGAGCCTTTATTTTGCGCCCGGAGAGATGGCAGAGCGGTCGAATGCGGCGGTCTTGAAAACCGTTGAGGTGAAAGCCTCCGGGGGTTCGAATCCCTCTCTCTCCGCAAACATAAGTACGACAGTGCCCAGCCCTTGGCCGGGCATTTTTTATGCCCCCCTCACGGCACTATCACCTGCCCCGTCCCTGCTCCAAATAAACTCTTCCGAAACCCAAACTCCAACGCCTTCATCGTAGTAGGCATCTCGCCCGGGAAATAAGGAAAATAATGAGGCGAGTTTTCTATGACCGTAGGACTTACCGCATTGATGCGGATCCCATTCTCTAATTCGATGGCCGCGGCCCGGACAAAAGCTTCCACCGCACCATTGGCGGCAGACGCGTTGGCAAAATTACGTTGCGGCTCATGGGTCAAGGCCCCGCTTATGAGGGTGAAAGAGCCTTTGGGATTGATATAATGCTGGCCGATAAGCACCAGGTTGATCTGCCCCATCAGCTTACCATCCAGCCCTTTTTGAAATTCAATGGGAGACATCTTTTTCCAGGCGCCGACATAGGTTGGACCCGCGGTACAGATCAGGGCGTCGAACGCACCTGCGCTTTTATACATCTGTTCGATCGACTCCGGTGAAGTAATATCCGTCGGGATATCTCCACCCCTTGTGCTTACTTTCACTATCTCGTGCTCTTTTTGAAATGCCTCCGTCAGGTATGCACCCATCGTGCCGGACGCACCTACGATGATAATTCTCATTTTTCTATTTATCAAAATTGTTCGAAGATCATTTTTCTGCTGATGGTGATGCCTGCAGCTGTGCCCATCGACACCGCATTGGCTACCGTACGCATACGGGAAGCATTATCTCCAACAGCATAGATACCTGGAATGGTCGTTTCATGGAAGGCATCTATCTTTAAATAGCCGTCTTCTGTCAGCCCACAGCCCATTGTTTCCGGTATCCTTGAATGTTGCTCAAACGGAGGGCGGAGATAGATCGCCTTGACAGATTCCTTTGACCGGTCCTTAAAAACAATGTTTTGAACAAGACCATTGGAGTGCTCGAAATACTCGATTTCCTTTTTAACGATCCGGATGGAACGATGCCGAAGCTGTAGCTCCTGCCCATTTGTCAAGGTCGAAATACCATTGGTAAAGAGGGTCAGATCCTCCGTCCAGTTGAAGATAAGCCTTGCCAGCTCAAACCCCTGTTCGCCATTACCTATTATACCCGTCCTTTCACTCCTCACCTCATACCCGTGACAATAGGGGCAATGAAGCGCCGTTATCCCCCAGCACGCGGACAGCCCTTCGATGTCGGGTAATATATCGCGGACGCCCGTGGCAAAGATCAGCTTGACGCCAAAGAATGCCTGACCCGACGCCGTCAGTATTTCAAACCCATTCCCGGTTTCATTACCGTCTATGGCTGCATCATCCAGGAAAGTAACGGTATCATACTGCCGGACCTGCTTTCTCGCATTTGCCGCAATCTCCTTGGGCGAACTTCCGTCCCGGGTGAGAAAATTGTGTGAGTGAGGGGTCTGCCGATTGCAAGGCAATCCGCTGTCTATCACCAGCACTGTCTTTAAAGCCCTGCCCAGGGCCATGGCTGCGGCCAGTCCGGAATAGCTGCCGCCTACTACGATGACGTCAAAAAAATTATTCATATACAAAAGTAAATCGCGCGCCAGGCAGCGGTGTAGGACAAATATCAAGTTGTATGGGACTTATTTGAAATTACGCCTGTATGATTCAGGAGTATGGCCTGTATGCTTCTTAAAGAATCGGATAAAATAGGAAACATCCTCATAGCCCAATTCCCAGGCCACCTGATTGATCTGGCTGGAAGTAGCCAGCAGGCGGCGCCTGGCTTCCAAAATGATATAATCATTGATAACCGCTGAACAGGTCTTGCCCAATGTAGCTTTGGTAATGGCGTTCAGCTGATAATGCGTCTGATGCATTTGTTCTGCGTAATAGCCGACCTCTTTATGCTCGGCGATATGTAGCGCTATCAGTTCCTGTAACTCTTCCAGCCGCTCCTGTTGATATTCACCACTACCGATTGAAAGGTCCCTGGGATCCCTGCTTTGACGCAAAAGCTCTATAAAAAAGATATCCAGGCTCGACCGTATAACCTCCAGGTATCGTTCCTGTTTGGAAGCATGCTCTTTGAAAATGCCTTCCAGGATGGACAGCAGCTTTTTGAACCTTTTGGCATCCAGCGAACAGAAGCTCTTATGGCTGACCTTCCTCAATACCTGCCTGGACGCTGGCTGGAACGGGGCATAGAAATCATCGGTAAATCCCATCAGAAAGCCCTTGCTGCCCTTTTTCAGCACCAGCTGATGCACTTGTCCGGGACGCATAAAGAAAATGGTATAGTCACCGATGGTATAAGAGACAAAGTCAATGTAGTGCTCACCCCTACCCTTCTGCAAAACCAGCACATAAAAGAAACTATGCCGATGAAGCTCCTGGATCATATCCCTCCCGGATAACAGCGTTTCGATGTCCCGTATTGAGAAGCTTCCGGAAAGATCGGGCTCTTTGAAGGAGGACGTAATATGTCTTACAGGGATCTTATCCATTTACCATTCTCATTGACGAGACCTTACTCATCGGTTTCAGCGATTCCTTTTTATATTTCTGTTAAATATACAACAATGTCCATCGCAAGCTCATATTTCACAAAAGGCCAGACCCCGGGTGTTCGAAAATGACCAACCGAATGTCCACGCACCGGTGGGAGAAAGATTGCCATCCTGGTACCAAGACCAGATGTTTCATAGTTCACGGTATTCTGCGTTAATACCGCGAGCCACATATAAGGAAAATAAGTGTATCACCTTAATAATAGATACACCTATACAACTATAAAACTCAAGTATTATTATGTAAAAACCTTCTATTTCTGGTGAAGGCATAACCCATTGCCATCGGGATCCTTCATCCAGGCAAATTTTCCCCAGGGTTGGTCATCAATTTTTCCTACTTCTATTCCCTTTGCTTTTAATTCCCGGACGTCCTTTTCTATATCGCCCGTCTCCATAATAATTCCATGGAAATGCATCAGCGCAATGGAAGTCGCCTGGCCAGGCAGTCCCATCTGCAACCATGTATGCTCATGGTCGGCGGGCGCCTCCACCAATACCTGGAAGCCAAGCTGGATATAAAATTCTTTAGCCTTTTCCTTGTCCGTCACCGGTAGAATGATGATCTCGATGTTAGTCATATCAAATGTTTTTGTATGACAAAGCTAGATACAGAAAAGCAGGGCGATGCATGGTAAATACGACAATCTTACCTCTTGAATGCGTCAGACCTTTCCGGTAACTTTATAGCATGAAGCACGTCACCATACTGGCATTGGAGGATGCAACCATCAATTGCATTGACAGCTGTTATCAGATACTGATAAGGGTCAACGATTTCCTGCGTTACCAGGGAAAGCCGCCTTTTTATAAGGTAGAAATAGCGGGCGCTGAAAAGAGCACGTCTCTAAGCAAAGGACTTTACAGTATCCATGCCGACCTGACCATAGACCAGATCATCCATACGGACCTTATCGTGATCCCGATCACCTGTGGCCAATTTCCCAGGACGGTGCAGCTGAATGAAAAATTCAGGAGTTGGGTGACCAGCCATTACAAGCAGGGGACAGAGATCGCCAGCCTTTGCGTGGGCTCTTTTTTTCTCGCTTCCACCGGATTGCTTGACGGCAGGCGCTGTGCCGTACACTGGGCGGCAAAGAACGAGTTCCAGGTGATGTTTCCGGACGTAAAGCTGGTGAATGATCATCTCATCACGGATGAAGAAGGCATCTATACCTGTGGCGGAGCCTATTCCTATCTGAACCTGCTGCTGTACATCATCGAAAAGCATCTAGGCAGGGAAATGTCCGTGCTGGCGTCCAAGATGTTCGAAATAGATATCGACAGAAAAAGCCAGAACCAGTTTGTCATTTTTTTGGGACAGAAGAGCCATAATGACGACAATGTATTGGAGGCTCAAAATTTTATCGAGCGCAACTATGAAAAAAAGCTCACCGTGGAAGAGATATGTTCAAAGGCAGGCATGGGAAGAAGGACCTTTGAACGAAAGTTTAAAAAGCTTACGGGCAATTCCGTCATTGAGTATATACAAAGGGTCAAGGTCGAGGCGGTGAAAAAGCAGCTGGAGCAGGGCCGGAAGACCATCAATGAGATCGTCTATGAGGTCGGATACAACGATATAAATGCATTCAGGACCCTCTTTAAGCGTTGTACGGGATTGTCGCCGGTGGACTACCGGAAAAAATATTGCCCCGCCAGGGATATGGAGGGGCAATAGGTGAATATAGCACTATTTTAAAAAATCTTCGATGACAGGCAATGCCACAGGTGGGTTATGCGCTTCCTCCAATGAGGCTAGCTCTCCCATATAACCGCCATGCCCTCCGGGAAATATGGCCAGGCTGGCGTGCGGCAGACGCTGATACATCTCTACGGCATGTTCCGGCAATGGCACATCCTTGTCCCCGGAAAGTATCAGGACCGGAGCCTGTATACTGCTGATGACGCTGTCCGGGATGTCCGTGAAATGCAGCATACGACCCACACACTGGTTGAACATGATATGCAGAGCCTCCTGGCTGGGATTGATGGAAAGGAACACTTTCTTATATGCTTCCGGCATATCCTCGAACCGGGCATGATCAAATCCTGCCCAGAAGGCGGGCGCCACCCCTGCCCTCTTATACATCGAGGAAGCAAAGATTAACCTGTTCACCAGGGCTGGATGACGGATAGCGATCTGCAGCGCTGTAGTGCCCCCGTTGCTGAACCCAAATATATCTGCCTTATCGATATGCAGCTGCTGCAGAAGGGCGGCCACATCATCGGCGTCCTGCTCAAATGTTATCTGCCGGCCATCCCGGTTGTCGCTGTGTCCATGCGCCTGGAGCTCGACGGCGATGATCTTATGCGTCTTTGACAAGGCGGGCAGCAACCTGCCAAAGGTAGTCTCTATCGTAGAGGCGGCCCCATGTATCAGGACCAGGGGTCTGCCCGTGCCATGGATCTCATAGTACATATGCAGGCCATTGACATTCGCATACTGTCCCGTCTGTGCTGTCGTAGTGCTCATAAAATAAATTGTTAAGAGTATGGTGATGATTTGCTTCATATGCTGATATTTACCGCCGGGCCTTCATCCCTGCAAGGTATACGCCGAGCTTTTCTACATTCTGCTTCAGTCCTTCGTCTGCCTTGAATGTCTTTACCGTCCTGATAAACTCTTCGGCCGTCTCGAAAAGCATATGCCAGGTAATGCATGTCTGGTCGCCCTGCTGCTCAAAACGGACGGTGGCAACAAATTTCGGTCCTGTGACGTGTTCATAGACTATCTTTTTTTGCGGTATGACCTCCCTGAAAATGCTCTTATTGATATAATCCGTCCCGTCAGGTCCATGCATT
>DASZWE010000217.1:0-4098 GCA_035546735.1 Puia sp. | reverse complement strand
GCCGAGCAATATGCCATCGACCATGGCATCCATCCCGCCGTGTCGACGGAGACGAATATCAATAATTTCAGGCGTCAGCTGGATAATATCGGATTTTGTTTCGACTGGAGCCGGGAGTTCCGGACCAGCACCCCTTCCTATTACAAGTGGACGCAGTGGATCTTTCTGCAGCTGTTCAAGAGCTGGTATGATCGTAAGCAGGCCAAGGCCCGGCCTATTGAGGACCTGGTGCAGCTGCTGGAAAAGGAGGGCAATTCGTCTCATCCCTGTCCGGGAGAGCCCAGACTTAGGTTTACGGCTGCCGACTGGAAGGGATTCGATCATCGCCGTAAGGAAGAGATCCTGATGAACTACCGCCTGTCCTATTGTGGGTATGGCGAGGTCAACTGGTGTGAGGCCCTTGGGACTGTCCTGGCCAATGATGAGGTGGTGAACGGCGTCAGCGAGCGGGGTGGCCATCCCGTGGTCAAAAAGAAATTGCGTCAATGGTATCTGCGTATCACCGACTATGCGGACAGGCTGCTGGAAGGACTGGAAAAGGTGGACTTCAGCGACGCCATGAAAGAAATGCAGAGCAACTGGATAGGCAAGAGCTTTGGCGCGGAGATCACGTTTGATATATATACCACCGCGAAGAGTCGGGAGAAGCCTTCTTTGACCGTCTATACTACACGGCCGGACACGCTTTTCGGGGTCGACTTTATGGTCGTAGCGCCCGAGCATGAGATACTGAACAGCATCGTTCCGGAAGATCAAAAGGCCGCCGTCGACGAATACCTTGCGTATGTAAAAAGCCGCAGCGAGCGGGAGAGGATGGCGGAAAAGAAGATCACCGGCTGCTTCACGGGCGCCTATGCGATCCATCCTTTTAACGGGCTGCATATCCCTATCTGGACATCCGAGTACGTCCTGGCGGGGTATGGCACCGGCGCTATCATGGCCGTGCCTTGTGGAGATGAAAGGGATTTTAAATTCGCCCGGCACTTCGATATTCCCATCACCAATATCATTGGCGACGCCTTTAATGGACAGGAAGCCAATCCTACCAAGGATGCGATCCTGGAGAACAGCGATTTCCTGGACGGACTGGTGATGCGGGACGCCATTGTCATTGCTATCAACAAGCTGGAGGAGAAGGGCATTGGTGTCCGCAAGGTGAACTATCGCATGCGTGACGCCGCCTTCAGCCGTCAACGTTACTGGGGCGAGCCTTTTCCCATTGTATGGAAGGACGGTATTGCCGTTCCGATGGACGAGAAAGACCTCCCATTGGAGCTGCCTCATATCGAAAAGTATGGTCCGGGACCGGAGGGAGAGGGTCCGTTGGCTAATGTCCCTGAATGGACGGCCCGTCACCTGGAGACCAATACCATGCCCGGCTATGCGGGTAGCAGCTGGTATTTCCTGCGCTATATGGACCCGCACAATGACAAGACATTCTGCAGTCGTGAGGCGTCCGACTATTGGGGACAGGTAGACCTGTATATCGGTGGGACAGAGCATGCCGTCGGTCATTTGCTATACAGCCGTATGTGGACGAAGTTCCTGTATGACAGGGGGTGGATCGGTCATGACGAGCCTTACAAGCGCCTGGTCAACCAGGGCATGATCCAGGGCAGCAGCCGGTTTGTTTACCGCCTGGAGCTGAAGGTCAAGGCGCAGGAATTGAAAGGGCGAAACGATGGCGGACAACCGTTCATAGGGAGCGACGTGCCGATTTTTGTATCGTATGGGATCAGGGCGATGGAAGGTACGCCGGAGTTCCATGAGCTGATAACGTTGGGAGTAAGGAACATTTTTAATGATCCTTCCATAGAGTTGGAAACAATTTCGCTGTCTCCCCTGCATGTGGATGTGAATATTGTAGACGGCCTGGAGCTGGATGTGGAAGCATTTAAGCAATGGCGGTCGGAGAATGCCAACGCCCAGTTCATCCTGGAAGAAGGGAAATATATATGCGGCGTGGAAGTGGAGAAGATGAGCAAGCGGCTTTACAACACGGTGAATCCCGACGACCTGGTCGCCCGGTATGGGTCCGACACTTTCCGCATGTACGAGATGTTCCTTGGCCCAGTGGAAGCCAGCAAGCCCTGGGATACAAAGGGCATCGAGGGTGTGCACAGGTTCCTCCGCAAGCTCTGGCGTCTCTTTTTCGACGAGACAAAGGGAAAGATCTGGACGACGGAGAAAGCCACGGATGCGGAATGGAAGGTCCTCTACAGAACGATCAAAAAAGTGGAGGAGGCCACCGAACGATTCTCCTTCAATACAGGCGTCAGCGCGCTTATGATCGGCGTCAACGAGATCACCGACCTGAATTGTCATAAAAAAGAAGTGCTGGAAAAGCTGATCATCACCCTAACGCCTTATGCGCCTCATATCAGCGAAGAGCTTTGGCATGTGATGGGCAATGAAAGCTCCATTCTGGATGCTCCTTATCCGGCTGTGGAGGAGAAATACCTGGTCGAGTCCAGCAAGAACTATCCTGTGGCCATCAACGGCAAGACGCGCACCGAGCTGAACATTGCGCTGGATGCTACGCAACAGCAGGTGGAAGACATTGTGCTGGCAGATGAGCTGGTAAGGAAATGGCTGGAGGGCAAGGCGCCCAAAAAGGTCATTTATGTCAGGAATAAAATGATCAACGTGGTGGTATAGATCCGCCGGAAGGCAGCTATGTAAGCGTTTACGCTTATGGTCAGCAAGTACGTGTATCTGCTAAAACTTTTGCAATGATAAATTGCACGTTTGGGAGCATGAAGATACCCTATACGTATTTTCTTTATATCTATTTTCCCATTTGTTAGTAGCAAATCGTATCAAAAAGAAAAACCAGGCTCATACTTCTGAAACCATGAACAACCACGTAGCAGTACGAAAGCTGAAACCGATTACAGACCCACGCCTCAACAAAGAGATCGCAAAGATCATTCTCACCACACAGGAAAAAGAAAGAGTAGAGGTCGGCAAAGAATTACACGACAATGTCTGCCAGATGCTGGCGACAGTAAAGCTTTATCTCGATACAGGATTAAAGGACGACGGCTATCTCAAGGAATTTGTATCGCTGGGAAAGGATATGTTGATGAGGAGCATGGAGGAGCTGCGGCGTATCTCCAAGACCCTTGCGCCGCCTTCTCTGGGATTACTGCCGCTGGAACAGTCGCTGTCGGACCTGGTCCATACCATCCATATTGCCCGGAAGGAGATCTACCTGGACATCGATGGGCTTGACGAGGAGATGATCCATCATGAGCTGAAAGTATCCATCTATCGTATCATACAGGAGCAGCTGAATAATATATTGAAGTATGCGGAAGCCACCCGTATCGATGTTTCCATCCACCAGCGGGACGGGCGTTTATGCATCCAGGTAAAGGACAATGGCAAGGGATTCGACCCCAGCCAGAAAAGGACGGGCATCGGCATTACGAATATGATCAGCAGGGTAAATGTATTGGGGGGTAAGATACAGATAGATGCGGCGCCCGGTAAAGGGTGCGTCCTCAGCGTTCAGTTTTGTTTGTAAGCGTTTAATGATCGGCGGTTTTGGTGATCGGGGATCCCTTCGTATCTTGAATTCACCAAAACACTGGTACATGAAAATAATCTCTTTTCTTTTGAGTATGCTGCTGACGCAGCTTTTCGCAGTCGCGCAACCCGGCGATAAAGCCGACAAAAGCCCCTACTTTCTTTCCTACCCTTGTTTGAGTCCCGACGGGGCCGTGGTCGTATTCTGTTTTGAAGGCGATCTCTGGAAGGCCGATGTATCGGGCGGACAGGCAGTACGTCTTACCGCCATGCCGGGGTATGAGACCAGTCCTCGTTTTTCGCCCGACGGGAAATGGATCGCTTTTACGGGCAGGCAGAATGGCAATGCAGACATATATGTCATTCCCACGGCGGGTGGAGAGATACGTCAACTGACCTATGGAAGCTACAATGAGCAGGTCAGCTCCTGGAGCTGGGACTCCCGCTATATCTATCTTACTTCCGACCAGATGGGCCAGCAGTCGGGTTTTAAGATCAGCGTGGATGGCGGAACACCCATACGGGTATTCGGCGATTACTTTTTCCAGTATGATCACAATCTCTTTG
>DASZWE010000216.1:0-7312 GCA_035546735.1 Puia sp. | reverse complement strand
AATACGAACACCACCTGGGTGCTACAGGATGAGAACAGCACTACTGCCATTCCCCAAATCGACCTGCAGTTCAACTATCCTGTCAACCCCAATTCCCTGAAGGAGAAATTGCAGATATCCATCGGCGGCCAGCCCATCTCGTATAATCTGCAGACCCTTTCCTCCGCCGACAAGATCACTCTTCGCCTGCTGAACCTGAAGATGGAGGATAAGGACCAGGAAGCTGTTATATCTGTGGATAAGGGTCTTGTGCCCGAAGGGGGAACCACCGGATTGAAAGAGAAATTAGAGACAAAATCCGTCATACCTTCTCCCTATGTATTACAGATCAACGACGTCCATACCGAACATGATGGTGAGACGGGTACGATAAAAGTTCAGACCAGCCAGCAGGTGGTTGGCGCCAACCTGGCGTCGTTTGTCAAGCTGGATCCCGCCGTAAAGTTTACCGTGGAGACAGCCGATGACGGCTTCCTTATCCGCAGCGATAATTTCGACCAGACAAAGAGCTATGCCCTTACCCTGACAAAGGGGCTTAAGGGGCGTATCGGGGGTGTGCTGCATGAAGAGTACAATACCAATATTACTTTTGGAGAGCTGGCTCCTTCCATCAGCTTTGTCAGCGGCAAGGGTGTTTATCTTTCCGCCAAGGGCGCGCAGAATATAGAGGTAAAGATCATCAACGTGCCCAAAGTAAAGATCGTCGTCTCCAAGATATATGAGAACAACCTGCTCATGACCCAACGTTACGACTATACGCCACAGGAAAAGAAGCCTTTCCGCAGCGGAGATGGGGACGAAGGGGAGGGCGACTATGGCGGCAGCTATGACAATAGCTCCGATGTGACTTTGGGAGACGTATTTTATGAGCAGGAGGTAGATACCCGGAGCCTGCCGAAGAGCGGGAATAACAGGATCTTCAATTTCAATATTGCCGATAAGCTGCCCGAGTTCAAGGGAATTTATCATATCATGATCCGGAGCCTGACGGATTATTGGGTGCGGGATTATCGTTATGTTTCCATGTCCGACATCGGATTGATCGCCCGTGAAGGGAAGGAAAAGATGCTGGTCTTTGCCAATTCCATCAAGACGGCGGCCGCTCTGCCCGGTGTGAATGTGCTGGCCTATGGGTCCAATAACCAGCTGCTTGGCATGGGAGCTACCAATGCGGACGGCGTGGCCGAGATCGCCTATACCCGTAAGGACTTAGCGGGGTTCAGGCCTGCCATGATCATTGCCAAGACGGCTGATGATTTCAACTATTTACCTTTCAATACGACAAGGGTCAATACATCCCGCTTTGAAGTGGGGGGGCGTAGAAGTAATACCACCGGTCTCGACGCCTTTATTTACCCCGAACGGGATATCTACCGGCCCGGCGAAAGGCTGAATTTCTCCGTGATCGTGCGCGACCGGCAATGGCGGTCTCCCGGCGAGCTGCCTGTGAAGCTGAAGTTCCTGCTGCCGAATGGTAAAGAGCTAAAGACATTCCGTAAATCCCTCAATGAGCAGGGCTCGATGGAGGGTAGCGTGGATCTTGCCCAGTCTGCCATCACCGGCAGCTATTCCCTGGAGGTATATACTTCCAATGATGTACTGCTGGCTACCAGGCCTTTCCGGATAGAGGAGTTCGTGCCGGACAGGATCAAGGTCACGGCCAAGCTGGATAAGTCCTTTTTGGAGGCGGGTGATATATCCCATCTGAATATAAATGCCGTCAATTTTTTTGGTCCTCCCGCCGCCAATCGCAAATACGAGACGGAGATACAGGTGCGGCAACGGACCTTCAATCCCAAAGGGTACGAGACTTATGAGTTCGGCCTGGCGAATCAGAATACGTTATTCGACAAAGTGACGCGTGAAGGCAAGACGGATGAGCAGGGCAATGCGGTGGAAAAATATGAAGTGCCTGAGATGTATAAGAACCTGGGACTTTTACAGGCCGTCTTTTTTAGTACCGTCTTTGATGAGACGGGCCGGCCTGTGAGCCGCCGAACGAATGTGGATATTTTCACGCAGCCTGTATTTTTCGGCGTAGCGGATGATGGATACTATTTCTATGCGTTGAACCAGGCAGTGCAATTCCCTATCGTGGCATTGAACCGGGATGGGCGGACTTTGAACGGGGTACAGGCCCGGGTACAGGTCGTCAAACACGAATACAGGACGGTGCTTACCAAGAGCGGCAGCTATTTTAGATATGAGTCCCAGAAGGAGGATAAGCTGATCTCTTCCAGCCTTGTCACGATCAGCGGAGAGAGTACCCGTTATTCCTTTACGCCGCGAAGCCCCGGCGACTATGAGCTGGAGGTATCGATCCCCGGCGCCAACGCGTATGTCAGCAAGAGCTTTTTCAGCTATGGCATCTGGGGCGGTGATAACACTTCTTTCGATGTGAACAACGAAGGACATATCGACATCGACCTCAACAAGTCCTCGTTTTATACGGGCGAGACTGTCACGGCGCATTTCAAGACGCCTTTCAGCGGACGTATGCTGGTGACGATGGAGACGGATAAAGTCGTTTCTTATCAGTATGTCAATGTAGACAAGCGGGATGCATCGCTGGACCTGCCGTTGACGGCGGACGATATTCCGAATGTATATATTACGGCCACGCTGATCAAGCCGCATGAGCTGTCAGAGATACCGCTGACGGTAGCGCATGGCTATCAATCCGTGAAGGTCGAAGGAAAGGATCGCAAGATGTCGGTCGACATTGTCGCCGCCAAATCCGTGCGGAGCCATACCCATCAGAAGGTAAAGGTGAAGGCAGAGCCCGGCGCCATGGTGACCTTGTCTGCCGTGGACAATGGCGTACTGCAGATCACGGATTTTGCCACGCCTGATCCCTACGAGCATTTTTATGCCAAGCGGGCCCTGGAGGTCAATGGCTATGACCTTTATCCCCTGCTCTTCCCGGAAGTAAAAGCCAGCCTTAGCAGCACGGGTGGTGATGCGGAGGGAGATATGAAGAAGCGAACCAACCCCATGCCTGCCAAGCGGGTCAGGATCGTCAGCTACTGGAGCGGTATTGCCAGGACGGATGGCAGCGGCGAGGCGGAGTTTGAATTCGATATACCTCAGTTCTCCGGTGAAGTGAGACTGATGGCCGTGGCGTATAAAAATGAACAGTTCGGATCGAAAGATGTGGCGATGACGGTAGCGGATCCCATCGTGCTCAGCTCGGCCCTGCCCAGGTTTTTGAGCCCGGGTGATACCGTGACCATGCCTGTGACCATTACCAATACCACGTCCAATTCCACTACGGCCAATGCGCATGTGAAGGTCAGCGGCGCCGTGCGGGTAGCGGGTGAGGATCGCCAGTCTGTTTCTGTGGCGGCCAACAGCGAGGGAAGAGCCACGTTCCAGATCGTTGCGCCGCCGGCCATTGGAACCGGGAAGGTTACGGTAGAAGTGGCCAGCATGGGTGAGAATTTTACGGACGAGACCGAGATAGGCGTGCGGCCATCCGCCCCCCTGCAAAAGATCACCGATGCGGGTGCGGTGTCAGGAGGAGCTACGCAGACCCTAAATTGGAGCGCCGGCGACTTTATCCCGTCCAGTGTGGATTATCAGCTGATGGTTAGCAGGAATCCTGTCATCGGATTGTCGAAATACCTGGACTGGCTGGTGGAATATCCTTATGGCTGTACGGAGCAGACGGTATCCGCCGCCTTCCCGCAGCTGTATTATGGGGACTTGGCCGACCTGGTGCGGGGCAAGGGGGATGGCAGGATGAAGGCAAGCGCCAATTCTAATATCCAGGAAGCTATCCGGAAGATCAAGATGCGTCAGCTGTACAATGGGGCTGTCACGCTCTGGGACAATGAGGATACGGAAAACTGGTGGGCTACCATCTATGCCGCTCATTTTCTTCTGGAGGCGCAGAAAGCAGGCTTCGATATAGACAAGAGCCTGATCGAGACCATGCTGGGTTATATCAACAGCCGGCTGAAGAACCGGGAGACGATCACCTATTATTATAACCGGGACCAGAACAGGAAGATCGCTCCGAAAGAGGTCGTTTATGGATTGTATGTGCTGGCGCTGGCGGGCAAGCCCAATGTCAGCGTGATGAACTATTATAAGGCCAATCCTTCTTTGCTAAGCCTGGATTGTAAATACCTGTTGTCGGCTGCTTATGCTTTGTCGGGAGATAAGAAAAGCTTTAAGGAATTCCTGCCCACGCAGTTCGCGGGAGAGGAGTCCGTGGCGCAGACGGGAGGCAGCTTTTATTCCGACATCCGGGATGAGTCGCTGGCTTTGGATGTGCTGGCGGATGTGGATCCTGACAATGCGCAGATACCAACGATGGTAAGGCATATCTCCGATAAGTTGAAGCAGCGTACCTGGTTCAGCACGCAGGAGCTGGCCTTTAGCTTCCTGGGTATGGGCAAGGTGGCGAGACGGGAGGCCGGGTCTACCGCTACGGCGGACATCAAGGTGGATGGCCGGACGGTGGGTTCGATGAATGGGGCTCCCATAAAGCTCGGGTCCGCGGTGCTGAAGGGCGGCGGGGCTGGCGCGCCCAGGGTCGAGATTGCGACGAAGGGCAGCGGCCGGGTCTATTATTACTGGGAGGTGGAAGGGATCAGTGCGACGGGGGCTTATAAGGAAGAGGATAAGTATCTGAAGGTGCGGAAACGTTTCTTCGACCGGAATGGGCGGCCGCTGATGGGGAATACCTTCCATCAGAATGATCTTATCATCGTACAGGTGACATTGGAGAAGAGCTACTCTTCGTGGATCGACAATGTGGTGATCACGGACATGCTGCCGGCGGGTTTTGAGATCGAGAATCCCCGGACCAAGGATATACCGGGCATGGATTGGATCAAGGAGCAGGATGCGCCTATGGCATTGGATGTGCGGGATGACAGGATCAATTTCTTTGTCAATATGCGGGATAACAAGCAGGTGTATTATTATGCGGTGCGGGCGGTATCACCGGGAGTGTACCGGATGGGTCCGATAGGGGCTGATGCGATGTATAATGGGGAGTATCATTCGTATAATGGGGCGGGTACGGTGAAGGTGGTGCAGTAGGGAGGCTTGCGCCTGCATGAAGATTTTAGTGCCCGGCCGGTAGGCCGGGCATTTTTTATGAGAGCAATTTATTGATTGTCAATCGATTGGGTGCAATTTTTTAAAAGTGTGCTTTGAAAAGAACAATTTTGACTATAATTTGGTGTTTGGAAAGTACAAAAATTTGTATTTTTGTTCTATAGAAGATCAATTTTGGATAGTTTATTTGAAAAATATTATAGAAAGCTGGATCAGGTATCTTTGACCTTTCGGAGATCCTTATTGACACAAATCGACTGGAGCAACCGGATCATAGGTATTAAAGGAGCCAGAGGGGCGGGAAAGACGACCTTGCTGTTACAACATGCCCGCCAGGATCTTCCGGGCGGTGACAAAACATTGTATGCAAGCCTGGACGATCTTTATTTCACGGAAAACAGATTGTATGATCTGGCCGACCGGTTTGTCAAACAAGGCGGGCGTTATTTGTTATTGGATGAAGTACACCGTTATTCGCAGTGGTCGGGAGAGTTAAAGAATATCTACGACGATTTTAAAGAGCTCACTGTTATTTTTACCGGATCGTCCATCATACATTTAGATCAGGCAAAAGGAGATCTAAGTCGCCGTGCTGTCGTGTACGAACTGATGGGTTTGTCTTTTAGGGAATTTATCGAGGTGACGACCCAACATCGATTTGAGCCGGTAGGCCTGGAAGATCTATTGAAGCATCACGTGGACTATGCACGGAGCGTCGTGAGGGAGATGCATCCAATCGAGCATTTTAAAAAGTATCTGCAGTATGGGTATTATCCTTACTTTCTGGAAAATGAAAAGTCTTATTTACAGAAGTTAGCAGAGACGATATCCCTGGCTCTTGTAAGTGATTTGCCGGCTGTTCATCCCATCAGTTATGGGAGTATTGAAAAAATAAGATTGCTATTACATATTATATCTGAGTCAGTCCCCTTTAAGCCGAATGTGTCCAAACTCAGTGAACATATAGATGTCACCCGGCACAGTTTGATAAACTTCTTTAGATACCTGGAAGATCTGCGCATTATCCATGGATTGTATTCTACCGGGCAGGGGGTTACGCTTATGCAAAAGCCGGAGAAGATATTCTTGCATCATCCGAACCTCTTTTTTGCCTTGTCGGGCGGGCGCGCGGATATGGGGAGCATTCGGGAAAGTTTCTTTGTCAATCAGATCAGCGCGATTGAGTCTATCGGCTATGCGGAGGAAGGGGACTTTAAGGTGGGTAAGTATACTTTTGAGGTAGGCGGGAAAAGCAAGAAAAAGCGGCAAATAGAAGGAGTTCGGGATGCCTATATAGTATCGGACGACATCGAGATCGGGCAGGGTAATAAAATACCGCTGTGGCTTTTTGGTTTTTTTTATTAGCGATCCCTGCTTCGCGCTGTAAATTTGCAGCTGCCGGTAAAAGATATCAATGAGTAAGCCCATCGACTATAAACCGTTACAATCATATCTAAATAAGTTGGCCCCACTTAATGAGCGGGAGTGGCAAAGCTTGCATGAACTGCTTTTTATAAAATACTTTGATAAAAAAGAGATATTTCAGGCCGCAGGCAGGAAGTGCAGGACGGTGGGATTTTTATTGGAGGGTTGCTTCCGTTGGGTTAAGAGCCATAACGGCGAAGAAAGGACATTCGATTTTGCCATAGAGCATGAGTTTGTAACGAATTATTACAGCCTACTCTCTCAAAAACCTTCAGAAGTAGACATCATTGCCGTTGAAAAATCGATCGTGGTCTGTGTTGATGCCACTAAGCTATTTCGCTTGTTCGACAGCACTTTTTCCTGGCAAAAAATAGGCAGGCATCTGGCAGAACAAACAGTATGTTATTCTATGGAACGGCTTGTAGCGGCTTACTATGAATCGCCTCAGACGCGTTATGAACAGTTGATGGAGACCGCCCCGGAATTGTTTTTACGGATACCCCATCATATCCTTGCCAATTACCTGGGAATGACCAAAGAAACATTAAGCAGGCTGAGAAATACTGTCAGGTAAGTTTTTGTTGATCGAAATCATCGGTTTTCCATTTGGCTGACAATAGCTTTACGGAAAATCAAGATTTATGGAAGCATCAGCAGGAACAAGGGGACAGACCATGCGGGCCATTTTTACAGACCCCGGGACTACCGGGAGATTCGTTTTGCGGGAGACCGCTATTCCTACACCGGCAGCCGACCAGGCCCTGATAAGGGTTGAGGCTATATCCCTGAATCAAGGTGAAACGCGAACTGCCCTTGC
>DASZWE010000215.1:0-6615 GCA_035546735.1 Puia sp. | reverse complement strand
AGCATTGACATCCGCGGGCGCCTATTTCGATCACATCGAGGGGGTGGATAAGGACAACATCATCGCCCTGAGCGCGAACTATTATACCAATGGGCTGCGTAAGACTGCCGATGGCGGCGCCACCTGGACCAATGTCGCTTTACCGCGTACCTCGCTGCAAAGGTTATCCTATGCTTATTTCCTGGATGCGAACACGGGTTGGTTGAGCATGCGTGACGATTCACAGAAGCAGTATCTATATAAGACCATCAATGGCGGCGCGAGCTGGACCCTGCAGAACAATCCGGATGCCAGCCCCTTCCTGATAGATAAGATGCATTTCCTGGACGCCAACACGGGTTTTGCCCTGGTGCCGCCTTTCAAAGTATACAAGACGCTCAACGGAGGCGCTGTCTGGGAACCTTTGGCGGCGGACAATGGATTTACCTATTTAGGTTACTCCAATAACGACCTGTTCTGTCTGTCGGCGAACCAGCTGTGGGCCGGAGGCGGTCATGGTTTTCTGGAGATGAGCGCCAATGGCGGCGGCGCTCCGGTGCCCACGCCTTATTTTGTAGTGGATACTACGGGCGTCTTTACTACGAATACGGTGCACCTCAATAATTACTCCAGCCCGGCGTATCAATACCAGTGGTATGTGAACAATGTATTGGTCAGCACTTCTTACAATGCCAGCTATTCGCATGCCATTGCCAGTGGGACGGACAGCATACAATTGATCGTCACATCCGGTGGCGTTTCGGATACGTTGACCAAATATCAGCGATTCTTTGTTCCGAAGCTCCCCACTATTGGCTCCTTCTCGCCCAGGACGGGGAGCACGGGCACCATGGTGACGATAAATGGTTCCAACTTCTCGGGCGTTACAGGTGTCACGGTTGGCGGGAAACCGGTGGCCTCTTTCACTGTCGTCTCCGACACTCAGATCACGGCGGTGCTGGCGGATGGTGGTACGGGCAATGTCTCGCTGATCGATGTACACGGATCTTATTCTTCCCCTGTAGGATTTACTTATTTCGCACCTCCAGGCGCCGCGCCACCTGTTGTGATGGCGTTTGCCCCGATGAGCGGCGTACCGGGAACTACGGTGACGATCACAGGTAGCGGCTTTGGCGCCACGGCCGGGCAAAACAGCGTTTTCTTTGGAACTGTCCCGGCGACGGTGCAGTCTGCTTCCGCTACGTCCATCGTGTGCCGCGTACCGGCGGGAGCCAGCTTCTGCAATATCGGTGTCCTTAATAAGACGACGGGTCTGAGAGGGATATCAACGCCCTCCTTCCAATTGATATTCGCCGACAGCATGAATTTTACGCCCAGCTCCTTTACGGGTGTATACGATGTCCAACAGTATCCTTTTGCACCCTGGAATGTCGGGGCCAAGGATGTCGATGGGGACGGCAAGCCTGATATGGTGATGACCTATTCCTACGGCGCCGGCGACTCGGTGTCGGTGTACCGCAATACCAGCAACGGTGGGACTATTTCGTTTGCTTCCAGGGTCAACGTCGGGAACGTGAACATATCGGCCACCAATACAGTGGGGATGGAGGACCTGGATGGGGATGGATTGCCGGACCTGGCCGGACCGACGAATGACAATACGATCAATATTTACAGAAATGCCAGCAGTCCCGGCAAGGTCAAATTCGACAGTCTTTATAGTATCACCATCGACAGGCAGACATCGCAGGTGGCAATAGCCGACCTGGACAACGATGGCAGGAACGATCTGGCCGTGTCGATCTCCACCGTCCTGGAAGGCCAAAATCGAATAGCGGTAGTAAGGAATACCAGCGTCCCGGGATCGCTATCTTTTGGCGCGCCTCAAATTATTACAGCGGGAGGGTCGCCCTGGGCCATTGCGGCAGGTGATCTCGATGGTGACGGTCGCCAGGATCTTGTGACATTTGAAGACGGCGGTATCAATGCTTCAAAGATCTCCTGCTATCGTAATACCAGTGTGCGCGGCGCCATTTCCTTTGACGTCCGGACGACGGTGGACATCAGCGGGGGCAATCTCAACGCCAAAAACTTATGGATCGCGGATTTTGATGGAGATGGCAAGCCGGATATAGTCATCTCCAATGAGGTCAATGTGGCTATATTCCGTAATACCAGCACACAGGGAACTATTAGTATGGCCGCGCCGGTGGTAATACCGATCTCCAATAGTGGTGGCCTTGCGGGTGGCGGCGCCGCCCTGGCGAATTTCACCGGCAGCGCCCGGCCGGATATAATTGTCGGAAGGAGGTTCGAGCGGATGTTTGGCTTTTTCAGGAACACCTCCCGTCCGGGTACTATCAGCCTGGACAATCAGATAACATGGAACTACACAGGCCTCAACCCCTATTCGATAGACGGTGCGGACTTCGACGGCGATGGCAAGACCGACCTGGCTGGTATCGACGCGGGAGACGACAGGATACTGGTGGCCAGGAATACAGTGGGGGTACCACTGGATTTCAAAATATGTACGGACAATATGGAGGGTAATGACATGGTATCCGATGTTGCCGGCGCGGACTATCAATGGCAGATGGATACAGGCGGCGGCTTTAAGAATGTCACCGAGAGCGCGAACCTGACCAAAGCCGCCACCAATACGCTTCATTTCTACAAAACACCGATGTCATGGGATGGATATAAATTCCGTTGCCTGGTGCATGGATTGTACAGCAGCACCTTTGTGCTGAGGATGACACAGACGATACATCCGGGCCTGGCGTTAGCGGGTACGGACAGCGTCATCTGTTACGGGAAACCCGTGACCTTTACGGCCACATACACCGACACTACCGGCAAGCTTTACGCCAGCGGCTATGAGTGGCAGATCAATGGGAAGGACACCGGATACAGCTTCTTCAATACCATTACTTCAAGCACCCTTCATGACAAGGATAAGGTTCGATTCCTCCTCGATTATTATGATGTATGTAATACCCACCACGCGGACAGCAGCCGGGTGATCACCATGCAGGTCAACGAGACGCAAAGCTCGGTGCAGGTCAACGCTTCGGATACTGTTGTCTGTGCGGGAACGCCTGTGACCTTTACCGCTACCGCGGTGAATGCAGGGGATGCGCCATCGTATCTCTGGAAGGTGAATGATTATGTACAGGAAGGCGTCACAGGACCGGTGTTTACCAGTTCCTGGCTTGTCAATGGGGCCACGGTGCAGGCGGTACTCAATTCCTCATTATCCTGCGCTCCCCCGGCATATAGTAATGTTGTAAACATGACTATCAGGGATACTTCTACGGTGAGTGTCAGTATAAAGGCATCCAGCGACAGTATCTGTGAAGGTGTCAGCGTGATGTTTACGGCTACGCCGGGCAAGGTCATGCCTTCTTCCGCGTACGAATGGCAGGTCAATGGGACCACGGTGGGTTCGAATACAGCTACTTTCTCTTCCACTACTTTGCGCGACAAGGACAAGGTGCAATGTATCCTGCATGTACAGGGTGTGTGTGCGGGTGAAGTCGCGACCGCCAGCAATACGGTGGAAATGAAGGTCGGCGGCATGGTGGTCCCCTCTGTCGATCTGACTATTCCCGCAGACGACTGTTCGGGCTACCCTCCGATATTCACCGCGCATCCGCTGAATGGAGGCGACAATCCCCAATATGGTTGGACATGGCATGGGTATACGGTGTGGATGAACACTTCGTCTTCGTATTACAGAGGCGATCTGACGAATGGAGACGTCGTCACGGTGACAATGATCAGCAGTTCGGCCTGTGCTCATCCGGATACGGTGAGTAAGTCGCTGACAGCGTACTGGAAGATACCCGCGTACGTCCTTATCAGCGTAGATACGAATGCATCTACCGGCGACACCGCCACAAAACTGATCATCAGCAATATCATCAGAGGGGCGACGGGTATTTCATATCAGTGGCAGGATAGCACCAACACTCATTCCTGGATGGATATACCGGGAGCCATCGGGCCTACGCTGCTATACAAGGCAAATAGGACGGGGGATAGGGTTCATTGTGTAGTGAATAATTCGACGGGGTGCGAGAAGAGCACCAATTCAATACCTTTCACCGTGACGGAGACGACGGCGCCTAACGGCGGCCCCAATGGCTATCGACAGTATCCCAATCCGGTGACGGGGATATTGACCATCGAGAATACCAATCCATCGGATGCTATTACGACGGTGACGATCTATGACAATATGGGCAACCCGCTGATCGTCCGGCAGTATAGTGGCATCCGGGATAAGACCACTATCGATCTGAGCAGCCTTCCCAAGGGACAGTATTATGTGCGAATAGGAAGAAGCTCGGGGAAGACAGATCATTTCTCGTTGATAAAGCTGTAGGGGTCATGTCAAATTTGTATATTTAACCATGCCTTATAGTGAAAAATTAGCCGACCGTATACGCATCGCCCTGATGGATATGGATATACCCAGGGTCGAAGAAAAGAAAATGTTTCGGGGAATGACGTTCATGGTGGATGACAAGATGTGTATCAGCGTAGGACCGGACAGGATCATGTGCAGGGTCGATCCGGAGATGCATGATCGGCTGCTGGAGGAAAAGCCCTGTCGTACGATGATCATGAAGGGGCGGGAGTATAAGGGGTATATACTCGTGAATGAGGATGATCTGACCAGGAAGGCAGAGCTGGATTTTTGGATCAAACAGTGCGTGGAATTTAATGCGAGGGCTAAGGCGTCGAAGAAGACGGCTTCGGCTAAGAAGACGGCTGCGACAAAAAAGACAAGTCCGGCCAGAAAAGCGACAAGAAAAAAGGCTTCGACAGCCAGGAAGAAAAAGAAATAAATGACTCTTCCCGAAAAAATAAAGGAAATATTTTTCCAAATACTTTGCGGTGACAAGAACGTCTTGGAGTTTGAGGCCTGGCTTTATAATGATAAGCAACTTGAAAGCTGGATCGTACTGCGCTGCCCAGCCATCTAGGAAGCCGGTGCGTTCTTTTGAACCAACTTCTGCAAGAGACCGGGAACCGCCGCGGCAATGGCCCCTGATATGGCAGGAGAAAGGCCGAACTTACTACTTAATGCTCCTACCAGACCTCCGGTAATGGCGCTGGTACCGATGCCTCCCGAAGCCAGGCTGTTCTCAATGTTAGAGAGGAATCCACCGGCAAGATTGCCCAGGTTACCTAAGCCCAGTCCACCGGTGGCGCCTGCGTCTGCGGCTGGAGCCTGACCTTGTATGTTGTTATGAATATGGCTGGCAATCTCCTGGTGAATGGCGTCTGCGTGTTCGGCGGGGATGGCTGCGGCCAGCTCGGGATTATTGCCGAGATGGTCCTTAACTGACTGTAGGATCTGCTCAAACATATGATGGGATTTTAGAGGTAGTAAATGTACGGGAATTGGTCTTCACTAAAAATAGCCCCATTCCCGTAAACCGCTAATGTCTGCCCTTCGGGCGAGCCGCCTCCTGCGGCTCCGGTACGGGGCATTGGTGAATCAGCGTATTATTAAATTGAACATGTAAACTTTAACAGACTTTATGTAAAGTTTATTTGACTTTTTGGAAAATAGGCTTTACCTTTGGTTTAAATTTACAGATAGTATGAAAACAAGATTCCTATTCCCCCACAAATACAGGCTCGTCGGATGGGTCCTTGCCATACCTTCCTTTATCCTGATGCTGCTGGTCATGCATGCGGACTTCGAGCTGAAATTTCTTTATTACGGCAATGGGCCCAGCATATTCGCGTCCGACGGCTCAGACTTTCTTTTCAATATACACCGACACAACTTCACGGATGAGGTCGGCAGTCTTCTGTTGATCATGGGACTGTTGATGATAGCCTTTTCGCGGGAGAAGGAAGAGGATGAACGGACCGTCAAGCTCCGGCTGGAATCCTTGCTGTGGGCGGTTTATGTCAATTCAGCCTGGCTGATATTTTCCATTATCTTTTTTTACGGCGCCCTGTTCGGCAGTATCATGACCTATAATATCTGTACTCCGCTGATCCTGTTTATAGCGCGCTACTATTTCGTGATGTACAAAGAGCGAAGGAACCTGAAAAATGCCGGCTTATGAAAAACACTATCCGTGTCGAGCGGGCCATCCTGAACATCACACAGGCAGAGCTGGCCGAAAAAGTAAATGTATCGCGGCAGACGATCAATGCGATTGAAAGCAATAAGTATATCCCTTCCACCGTGCTGGCGTTGAAGATCGCGCGGGTGTTCCAAAAACAAGTAGGGGAGATATTCATGCTGGAGGAAGAGGACTAAACACTTAAATCTCACACTATATGCAACCAAAAACATCTCAGTCAGCTGGGAGAGGCCTTCTATTGCTTGCTCTGGCCCTTACCAGCACGCTGCTCTTTTCCTGCGGGAAGAGGACGGCAACAACATCACCCAGCACCCGGATGGAGCAGGCAGCCCGACTTCTGCAGGGAGAAAAAAGATCGGGAAGTCTCCTGGGCGCCGAGGATGCAGACCGCCTGGCGTTGAGTTACAACAATGGCAGTCAGTACATCCTGGTAGACAAGCTGCCCGGTCCGGACAAGATCGGAGTCTTTTCCATGACATCCGCGGAGTTGATCACGTCGAACTATGGTATTATCATCAAGGACCTTAGCAACAACAGGCTGGTGATCCTTGCCAACAAT
>DASZWE010000214.1:0-6230 GCA_035546735.1 Puia sp. | reverse complement strand
TTGACATCCTTGAACTTAAGATCGCCGGGCGCTGTGCCATTGGCTCCGGCCACCTGCGTTGCATGCTTCGATATTTCCGCCGTATCCTGGAAAATCCCCTCCACCTGCCAGCCATAAAAGGATTGAATGGGATGACCAACCATCGTATTGGTAACATTATATCCTTCGCTCAGATCCGCATCGCTGCCCGCTTCGATACTGGTAACACCCGGAGCCAGCTTCGTCACCTTGTTGGTGATGACACTGATAAGGGCGCTCACGTTCCATTTGAAATCACCGCTGCGCTTATTATAGCCTAGCTGCAGCTCGAAGCCGTTATTCGTCATGCCGGCTACATTTATAGGCACCGTGGAGGTCAAATAGCCCAGCGACGAAGGCAGGGGAACGGCCAGGATCAGGTTATCCGTCTTACGACGGAAATACTCGGCAGAAACAGTGACCGCATTGTTCAATAATCCCAGGTCCACGCCGAAGTTCAGCGACTTGGTCGTCTCCCATTCCAGGTCGGGGTTGGCCAGCGACTGGAGCGAGGAGGCCGGACCGTTGTTAAACACATTCCCAAAAGGATAATAAGCGCTGTTCGAGCTTATGCTGGCCTGCCAGGGCGTCCAACCCAGGGCAAATCCATTCAGACCGGTGATGCCATAACCAGCTCTAAGCTTCAGCTCGGAGATATGTGTCTGACTCTGCATGAACTGCTCCTGGTCGATACGCCAGCCTACGCTACCCGACGGGAAGACCTTCCATTTCTTTCCCGGCGCCCATACCGACAGACCGTCCCGGCGCACCGCGCCGCTCAACAGGTATTTGCCTTTGTAGTCATAGCTGAGTCTACCCACATAAGATATCAGATCGCCCTCATTGGTCGTTTGCGTAACGGAAACATTCGAAGCGTTGTTCAGGACCTTGAGGTTATTCGAAGCCTGGTTGCCGCTGGCATTCTCCACCCGTACCTTTTGCTGCAGGTACTCGTATACGGCAACGGCGTTGATATGGTGCTCGCCGAAAGTCTTATCAAAAGTCAACTGCTGCGTGTATAGCTGAACGGTGGAAACGTTGCGGTTGTTGGTAATGGTAGCCAGTATCGCGCTGGATCCGGCGACAGTACCGCTGTCGTTGAAGATGGGAGAGAACCGGTTGTCCAGTCCATTGGCATAATCGATCCCGAATGTGCTGCGGAACTTCAGCCATTTGGTGAAGCTCAATTCCAAATACGCCGTGCCCAATATCTTTGCCGTAGTCCGGGTGCCGGGATTTTTCACGTTGGCATCCTCTACCGGGTTGGTCGGGTCGCCGCCATCCAGCACGGAGTTCACGCCTCTGTAGCCATCCGTGGTGGTCGGATCATAGACTGGCATATGCGGCATCATCCGGATGACATTTACCAGGTTGGTCCGGGAACCCGTCTCATTATTATCGTACGCCTGCTCGCCCGATGCGATATACAGGTTCTCTCCAAAAGTGAACAACTTGCTGATATTGTGCTCTGAATTGATCCGGAAGTTGAACCTTTTGTAGCCTACCTTCGGAGCGATCCCCGTCTGATCGAAGAAACCAACGGAAGCGTAGAAGCGCGATATTTCGTTGCCTCCGCTGAGGCCGATATTATGCTGCGTCATCGCGCCATGCTTGAAATAAGCATCCTGCCAGTCGGTATTCGTCTGGCCATACGTTTTGGATGCTCCCTGGTAAATGGGTGTGTTGACCCACGGAGGAAGCAGCCTTCCCACATTGGAGCCCCTGTAGGCAATGGCATATTGCTGGAATTGCGCCGTGTTCAGCAGGCTCAACCTCTTTGTTACATCCTGCGTACCGACATAAGAATCCAGGCTGATGCGCAGCTTTCCGCTTCTACCCTTTTTCGTGGTGATCATGATAACCCCATTGGTGGCCCTCGATCCATAAATGGCGGCCGCCGAGGCGTCCTTGAGGACATCCACCGTCTCTATATCCCGGGTGTCGATGGTAGACAGATCGCCCGTCGGGAGACCGTCTATCACATACAAGGGATTGGACGCATAGGAGATGGAGCTGATACCCCTGATACGCACGATGGGATCCGTACCTGGGCTGCCGTTATTCGTCACCTGCACGCCCGGGACACGCCCCTGCAATGCCTGCGACACACTGGGCACAGGCAGCTCGTTTATCGTCTTGCTGTTTACGCTCGAGATAGCGCCCGTCACATTCGCACGTTTTTGCGTACCATAACCAATGACGATCACCTCCTCGACAGTGCTCAGCTTTGCCTGCAGCTGAATACTGATCTCTTTGCCGGCCGCTACCTTCGCGGAGCCAAGCTGATAACCAACCATGGAAAACTCCAGCACCTCGCCGGGACTCGCAGTAATAGTAAACGCACCGGACGCATCGGTGCTGGTACCCCTGCTGGTCCCTTTTACAATGACAGAAGCGCCGCTTAATGGATTGCCGTTATTGTCCAGCACCCGGCCTTTGACAGGTCCCTGAGCCAGCAGTCCGAATGAAATGAGGAGAAAAGCAGTTAGAAAGAAGGAATGCTTTGCAAGCCGTGCAAAGCCCGTTTGGTATTTTCTCATAAGCAAACAATTAAAAGTGTAATAGAGATTTGGTTGCTGAAATAAAAGACTGGATTAAAACTAGGAAAATAAACCGATTGCATAAAATTTAAACAATTTTCAAAAGTTTAAATCAAAATGCTATCATATATAATATTCTAATATTTTATTAAAAACTTACAATCAATAGCAAAAAGGTTTTACCTATTCCTGCAACTGGCAGGCTAAAACTTGCAAAAAAATGTAACGGATTGCTACAAATAGTCCTTTTTTGCCCATTTTCAGCTAAAAAAGTATCACTACTTGGGAGGAGCTTTTCGGGCAGCCGCAGAAGACGACAGCGACTAATACTATTTTTTTAAGGAGGATCCCCGGATGATCAGCTCGGCGCGGACGATAATGCAGTTTGTTTGATGGATATCATAGACCCCCTTCAGGTGGTTGATCAGGTTTTTGGCGGCGATCTCCCCCATATCCCTTCCGGGGTAGTTGATCGTAGTCAGCGCAGGCTCCATCAGCTCGCTGATGACATCGTTATTGAAACCAACAATGGCAATGTCGTCGGGTATCGCCACCCCCTCCGACTTGAGCACACGCATACAGACAGACGCAACAAAATCATTGGTGAAAAAAATGCCGTCGGGCAACGGCTTCATCTGGAGTATCTGCCGGGCAGATGCAATACCGGCCTCTTTGCTTAGGTCCTTTACCATCAGCCAGTTTTCGTCAAATGCAATTCCGCTGTCCGACAGCGCAGCCCGGTAGCCTTTATATCGTTGCTCATACACATTCCGGTTCAGACTCGAAGTGACATGCACGATCCGCAAACAGCCCTGCCCGATCAAATGCCGCGTCGCCTGGTATCCGCACTTGTAATTGTCGATGATAACAACGCTGTTATTGCCATTCTGCTCCACCCGATCAAAAAATATGACAGGTATCTTTTTTTCCGCGTATGGCAAAAAGTGATCCAGGTTCTTCGTATCGAAGGACAGCGAAGCAATCAGCCCGTCTACCCGTTTGTGAAAAAGATTTTTTGCATTCGCCGCCTCCTTGGCAAAACTTTCCGACGAATGCGCAATGATGATATCATACCCTGCCTCCGTCGTAACCTTCTCGATGCCCGTGAGGACGGAGGTCATAAAATTGCTGTTCAGCTCATGAACAATAACGCCGATAGTATGGGTTTGCTGCTGCCGCAGGTTCCTGGCAAAATGGTTCGACCGGTATCCCATTTTTTCAGCCAGGTCCATGATCCTCTTTCTTGTCCGCTTATTCACCGTCTCGCTGTTCTTCAAGCCACGGCTTACAGTCGCGACGGAAAGCTGCAGCTTTTCCGCAATGTCGTAAATGGTTACCTCTTTTGACTTGTTCATAAAAGTGCGGGAATGGCCGAACCTGCTTCGTCACGGTCCTCCTCAGTCAGGACCTCCTGACAATTACCTGCGGCGGTTCCTGGATTGGAGCCAAAACCAGGATTAAAACTAATAAATAAATATGGAAAACATCCGGCGGCACATCTTTGGACCAAATGCAACGAAGGAAACTATACTACGTTCCCGGACTTATCAGCATCATCGGTCTGCCTGTCCTGTTGTTATTTATGGGCTCCGGAGACCCTGTATATCAGACTGTTCGTAGTGCTGGTCTTGCTCCCGGGCGGCCTTTGGTTCACCAAACTCCGGGCCCGGCGCGTTCGCGAACATTAGCCCATCCTCATGTGTAGTTATTACCAAACGAAATACACATGGATCTCCAGCTTCAGGACAAGACAGCCTTTATCAGCGGATCAACGGCAGGCATCGGACTGGCCATTGCAGAAGGACTTCTCAGGGAAAAAGCCACCGTCATCATCAACGGCAGGACAAAAGCAGCCATAGACAAGACCATCGCTACCCTACAGCAATCCATCCCCCATGCCAGGGTGTCCGGCATTGCCGCCGATTTTGGCAAAAAAGAGGACGTCGAACGCCTGTTGAAAGAGCTCCCCGAAGTGGATATCCTGATCAATAACGTCGGCATCTTCGAACCAAAACCTTTTGTCGACATTCCCGACGAGGACTGGTTCCGGTTTTTTGACGTGAATGTCATGAGCGGCGTCCGGCTGTCCCGAAAGGTCTTTCCCGCTATGTTGAAAAAGAATTGGGGAAGGATCCTCTTCGTCTCCAGCGAATCAGGGGTCTTTATACCTGATGAGATGATCCATTACGGCATGACAAAGACAGCACAGATAGCCATTGGAAGAGGATTGGCGGAATTGACCAAAGGCACGAACGTCACCGTCAACAGCATCCTGCCCGGCCCTACAAACTCCCGTGGCGTAGGTGATTTTGTACATGCGCTGGCGGAGCAGGAGAATGTGGGTTTGGACGAGATTGAAAAGAAATTCTTCCGGCAGTTCAGACCCACCTCGCTCCTGCAACGCTTCGCCACGCCCGAAGAGGTGGCCCATATGGCGGTATACCTCGTCAGCCCGCTGGCCGCCGCTACCAATGGAGCAGCCATCCGGGTGGAAGGTGGCCTGGTCAGGTCAGCGCTCTGATCTCCGCCGGGGCGTATCGCTTTCAGCGGCATAAGTCTTGCATATGGGTATGATAAAAATAATTCATAATTTTCATTATGAACCCTACCCCCTATCTGCTGCTGGTGAGTCTATTGTGCTTTGGTGGTGTGAGCGCTCAGCCAAAAGCCCCTGGAAGGGGCTTGTCCCAAGGACAGACATTAGCAGCCGACCATGACACCAGCTATTATCGTAGCTTTTCAGGGACCATCATCGCCCGGATGTATCTGTCCAAAAGCTATCTGCAATTCAAAATGCAACCACCGGCAGGCATCGCACCCATGAGCTACCCCGTCAACAAGCCGCTGAGCCTGGGCGTAGGCCTCACCTACAAATCCTTTTCATTCAGCTTCTCCAAAGGCCTCAACTTTCTACAATCCAATAAGGATAAAGGCGAAACAAAAAGCACCGACCTCCAGATGCATTTGTATAAAAGGAAATGGACCATCGACCTGGTAGCCTCCTTCTACAGGGGATATTATTTGAACCCCCGTGGATTGGGCGTCGAAGACAACCACGACTACTACGTCCGGCCGGATGTAAAAATAAAAATGATCGGCAGCTCCATATACCGGGTCCTGAACTCAAAGAGATTTTGCTACGGCGCCGGACTGTCGCAAAATGCCTGGCAGCAACGCTCTGCGGGCTCGTTCCTGTTGGGAGGCAAGGCGTTTTATATAACCATCGCCGGCGACAGCTCATTCGTTCCTTATAGCGTAGACTCCGCCTACTATAAAAGCAATATTCATAAGCTGCATGTCTTCGAGATAGGACCCGGTATTGGCTATGCCTATACATTGGTGCTTCAGAAACACTACTTCCTGCTGGGCTCCTTCGAGGAAAATTTTAATCTTCGCTGGTCCCACGAGACAGGCAATGGCATCGGCGCCGACAAAGTAGGTTTCTCCGCCAACTATATGCTCCGGCTGGCGGCTGGATACAATACGAACAAATGGGGCCTGACCCTTGCATGGCTCACCACCGGCACAAAATTGCAGGGAAAAGAGTTCGACTATAAATACACCATCACTGCCGGCAACTATCGGCTGGTATACGCCCGTCGCCTGGCCATCAATCGCAGGATGAAGAACATCATAGGTCCGGACACAGATTAAAGCCTTATCCCCTCATTC
>DASZWE010000213.1:0-15212 GCA_035546735.1 Puia sp. | reverse complement strand
TAAAGAAATCCTGCAGCGTGTCGGCATGCAGCTCCAATTTATACTGAGCCCCGGAGAGACGCAGCTTCCCGGAAATATCCGTCATCGTGTCCAGGACTATATCCTTTATGATCTGTGGCTTCTCCAGGGCCAGCCTGTCCAGCTCCCGTATGGGCATAGAACTCAGATATATCTCATCCTTTGCATGCACCAGCTTCAGCTCCCGGGGGAGCGTCATCGCATTGCGCCAGGTAGTGGTAGGCACCTGGTTGGCATAGATCCAGTTGCTCATCCATCCCAGAAAGATCCTCCGCTTCCCCGTATTGTTCCAGGTGATCCCCGCATAATCGTCCGGCCCATAGTCTACCCATTTGGTCGTGCTGCCGTTGGGATAAAATTTTCTGCCGTCAAACTGGCCGATAAAATATTGCGTCCCCGACCCCCCATTGGGACCGCCGGGATTGGTGCTTACCAGCAAGACCCACCAGGTCACGCCATCCAGCTGCATGGGAAAAAGATTGGGACACTCCCAGACCCCGCCATGAGCGCCCAGATCCTGGCCAAAATCACTCTCCTTCGTCCAGCTCTTCAGATCGGGAGAAGAATAGAAGCTTATCTTATCTTTTGTCGCCAGCGACATCACCCATTTCCTGCCCGGCCTGTACCACATGACATTCGGATCACGAAAATCCGTAATACCCGGATTCTTCAGCACGGGATTGTTCTTGTACTTAGTCCAGGTATTGCCGTTGTCCAGGCTGTACGCCAGACTCTGATTCTGGTAGTCTGCCGCCCCCTTCTTTTCGCCCGCCGGATCATGATGCGTAAATATAGCCACCAAAGGAGGCTTGCCATTCTGCCCCAGGCCGCTGCTATTGCCAAGGTCGACAACAGCGCTGCCCGAGAAAATATATCCCAGACTGTCCGGATACAGGGCGATGGGCTGCTGCTTCCAATGGATCAGGTCCCTGCTGGTAGCGTGTCCCCAATGCATCGGCCCCCAGATAATGTCACCGGGATAATATTGAAAAAAAAGATGATACACGCCCTGGTAATATACCAGTCCGTTGGGATCATTGGTCCATTTCTCCCGGGGAGAAAAATGCAGCTGAGGACGAAAAAGCTCTTTATAGGCAGACGCAGTACGCTGGGCGGACGTTATGAAGCACATCAATGCCAGTCCGCCTATAAGGGACCATTTGATCAGGGTCATTCAGTGGGTTTTTAACCCTCTAAATATATGCAATAATTGCCGAATATGATTCCCCAGCCTGCATGCACCCTCCACCTGCAACATCGCCGTTCCTTCAAAGACATAGCCCATAACGGGGCAGGGATGAAAATGCAGCCCTCCTTTCTGTCCGGGAGCAAAATGTATTTCATGCGCCTGCACGGGGCATAAATTTGCCATAGACAACAATTCCGCGGGGTAATTGTTCCACCCAAAAAGAATCCGCGCGATGAATATCCCCTTTTACCAGGTAGACGCCTTCACCCATCAGCCCTTCAAAGGCAATCCGGCCGCCATCTGTCTGCTCGATACACCCATCTCCGACACGCTCATGCAGGCCATTGCCGTCGAGAATAACCTGGCGGAGACAGCTTTCCTTATTTTCAACCCTTCGGTCCAAAGGGAAAGTACCTTCGGGTTGAAAATGGCTAATGATGGCCCTTCGGGCAACCGGCCCCTGGCCGGTTTTTTGCCGCGCTCTGAGGAATACAGTCTGCGCTGGTTCTCTCCCAAAAAAGAAATGCCGCTCTGTGGTCATGCAACCCTGGCCACCGCACATATCCTCTGGCAGACGGGCAGAGAGCCGCACGACAAGCCCCTTCGATTCCACACGCTCAGCGGTATCCTGACAGCCACCCGGCAGGACGACTGGATCGAGCTGGATTTCCCTGCCCGTAACAACGAACACCGACCCATCCCGGAAGAACTGGAACAGCTTTTCCCCGGAGGGTATCTCGACATCGTATACAGCGTAGACAGATATATGGTTGAGCTCCCTTCCGCCGCTGCCGTAAGGGCGTTTACGCCCGACGCGCCTTTTCTGCAACAACATCGTCTCGTCATCACCAGCAGGACGGAAAAGGACAGCCCCTATGATTTTATATCCCGCTACTTCGCCCACCCGGTAGGCGTACCCGAAGACCCCGTTACGGGCACGGCACATTGCAGCCTGGCCACTTATTGGGCCCAACGGCTGAACAAAACAACGTTCTTCGCCTATCAGGCATCCCCCCGAGGCGGCGAGCTGAAGATCTCGCTCCGGGGCCACCGGGTGTCCTTATCCGGCGAGGCGGTAACGGTGATAGAAGGTACCATCGATATTTGACATATCTTTATCCCGATGAAGAGGCTATGCACGATCCTGCTCCTCCTTGCCACAGGCCTGACGGGTCGCACCCAGACGGCCCCCGACTCCATCGTCATTCCAATGGAAGGCAACAGCTGGAGCACCTCCGCCAATACGCGCGTCGTCCATTTCCGACTGAGACACACGGGCACGATCCGCGTTACTACAGGTCCCTTCTATATCTCCACCTATCACATAAAAGATACGGGCTACGTGAACCTCAGCCTGACCGGCCGCGATGTGGAAACCATTACCGTGTCGGGCGACGCTACACAGGGCGCCAGCTTCGTCCCCGACAACGAAGGGAATTTCTTTTACTGGGGCAGACGGGGCCCCTCCGTGCATCTCAGCTATTCCTTACCCGAAGGCACAAACGCCGAATGGTTTTACAATGAGGTCTTCGTCCCTTCAGGATACGACATCCCGGGGTCTTACTTTATGGCGGATGGCTTTAGCCAGGGCTACTTTGGAATGCAGGTGAACTCTCCTACCGAAAGACATATCCTCTTCTCTATATGGAGCCCGTTCAAGACCGATGATCCCAAAAACATACCCGACAGCCAGAAGATAGTGCTCGTGGACAAAGGCCCGAACGTACACGCCGGCGAGTTCGGCAACGAAGGATCAGGCGGACAGAGCTACCTTAACTATCCCTGGAAAACAGGCGCTACCTATCGTTTCCTTATACATGCCCAGCCCGGAGAGCGCAATACGACACAATTTACAGCCTGGTTCTTTGCGCCTGAGGAAGGCAAATGGCGGCTCATCGCCGGCTTCCGCCGCCCGCAGACCCACACCTGGCTCATCGGCCTGCATTCCTTCCTGGAAAACTTCGAGCCCGCCAATGGCGATAAGGTTCGCTACGTACTGTTCGACCATCAATGGATACGTACGGATAAGGGACAGTGGATACCCCTGACAAAAGCGCGCTTCACAGGAGACAATACAGCGCGTAAAGGTTATAGAATGGACTATGCCGGTGGGGTAAAAGGAAATGCCTTCTTCTTACAGAATTGCGGGTTCTTTTCGGACTATACACCCCTGGACAGCTGGTGGGAAAGACATCCGGCTCCCAACGATGCCCCGCCCAACATCGATCTCGATCACTTAGGCAAATGATAGTCGATGCCAAAGTACCGGGCATATACTTCCAACGGCTCCAGCCCTACTTCAGCCCTCCGCTTGTTCACATTGCGTTCGTCCTGTATGGGGAATAAAGTATACTTACCTGTCCTCAGCACCCGCACCTGGCTGCCATAGAGCTGTGGCTTTCCCTGTATACAGAGGACCCTGTCCTCCAGCAACGCCAGATCGGACGCCTTGGCCTTCCCATCCTTCACCGCCTGCCGCATCACAGGCAGATAGGTCACCTGTGTGAGACTGTCCGAATGCTGGATCACCAGGAAAATAGCCAGGTTCGCCCTTTCCCCGATCTCGTCTATGCTCAGCCACCCATACTGACCCAGGATCCCCTTTACCTTGACCCGATTGATCGAGTCCTTCTTCCCCATCGCCTTGTACAATGAATCCATTTTTTTGGAATGAATGCCATACTTCTTTTGCAGGGTGTCGATCATCTGACGGCTGGATTGATCGTCATCGAGCACCGTATCGAGCCGCGCCTCGATGCTGTGGTATAACGCCCAGGGCGTGTCTTTCTTTACTATGGCAGAGTCCTGCTTTACAAGAGAGGTATCCTGGCCCCGTACATGCAGTACAGACAGGACGAGCAGAAAAGACAATAATTTTCTCATAAGCGGGTCGTATGCTCAAATATACGCCTTATTGAGCTGACACCAGTTTCTCAGCGGACGCAGCATCGACAGCAGGCCCCTGCTCCCGCAAAATATTCCTGATCAGCGTCAGCGGCACGATCAGCCGCGCCGGATCATTCCTCAACGCATCATTAAAAGCCAGTATCGCCCGCTGCAAAAGATAGATCTGCCACATCATTTCAAGATCTTTCGGGTCAGAAGGCAGCAAACGCGAGTCCTTCACGGTCGTCAAATAAGCCCGCACAAATATCCCGCTGATATAATGCGCCCAGAGGGCTGCAAAGGGTTCTGATCTGGTCCTCTCGGCCTCCTGCAGCTGCGGGTCGCTCATAAACCCATCAAACGCCACCTTGTGAAAGGACAACACCATCGTGGCCAGGTCGACAAGCGGACTGCGTTTCAGCCGCCGCTCGCTATAGCTGAGCGTAGGATCGCCGCTGTAGTCGCTGATGGCCAGGTCCTTCCCCGTCAGCAGTAGCTGCCCTAAATGAAGATTGCCATGTATACGGATCTTCAATGTGTCCAGCTTTTTGGCATAGATCCGTTTGAAGATGGCCAGCAGCTTGGGCTTGTAGGCAGCGATCCTTTCCGTATTGGACTGCAGGTCGGACGGCAGCCGGCTCTTGTGACGGGAGAGATTCTGGTACGTCTCCCTTACAAGGGATTGCAGCGTGGAAAAAAGCGAACGCTGATAATGCAGCGTAAACGATTCCGGCCGGTAATCCTTCAGATCGACGCCCGACGCCAGAGCAAGATGCAGCTCGCCGATACGTATACCCATCAAACGCGCCTCTTCCGAAGCATGCCCGCCCAGCATTCCCTGCAGTTCCTCCGGCAGGCTGTCAAAGCTTACAGGATCCATCGGCGTCCCGATCCGCTGCTCCCACAGCGCTACATTCCTTCCTCCCGCGAGAAGCCGTTCGATGTAATTGTGGACACGCTCCTGGAAATAACCATACCCATCCCCGTGATTCTCTATCATATCCTGCATCATCCCCAGCAAAATAGTCCCTTTCCTGCTTCTCCATTCGATGTCGCCTACAAAGGACGGGATATGCTCAAACTTCAACGCCGTCAGATACTTCGTTGTCTCCAGGTCGGGGTTGGTCGCCACATCCACCTGGCGGTACATCTTCAGGAAGAAGCTGCCATTGTACGTAATAGAGGTATTATACAAGTCGGAACCATGTATCCGGGGAAGGATCTCTCCCTTGTCCTGCGCATGCTTCTTAAGATGGCCATCCCCGTCAAATTCGATACGCTGCCCGGGCGCCGTAATATGTTTGTGGGCGTACATCCGGTGATACATATCCATTTGCCATTCCGGCGAAAAAAAGGCGTCCACCAATGCCCCCTCCCCTTCCTCCGAACGCACTTTGGCGATCAGGGCCTCCGGGAAAGAGGCGGTCAGCTTTGCCACCCGCTCGCCACCAGCCAGTAACAACGGGAGCTGGTACAATCCGGCAGTGCCATCCTGCTCAGCAATCTCCAGCAAAAGCCAGAATACAGAATGACCCTCCAACGGCGTCTTTATAAAATCCACAATGGTGGCCTGGAACAAATTCCGGTCCTTACCCGTAAACCATCTTACTTTTTGTAAATACCGGGGCAGGATGCTATTCTCCAGCTGCCGCCGTGCATTCCCTTCCATCAGTCCCTCCCATTGCCGGATCAGGAGCAGCGGCAAAGGAATATTCTCATCCATGTCGGGATGGGCCTTCTCCAGTATGAACCATTGAAATGCATACGGCGCCAGGGTAAAGAAATACAGGCCGTCCTCCTTGATCACCGGCCAGCGGTTCTTGCTGAAAACATCCACGGGCACGTATCCCTTGTAACCAGCCAGGTCTACCTCCGCAGCCTGGGAATACTTCGAAAGATTCACCACCACCAGCAACGTCTCTTCTTCATACGTACGGACAAAGGCCAGCGCTTTGGAATTTTCTACATTCAGGAATTTCAACGTCCCACGGCCAAAGGTCTTGAACTTCTTACGCACACCGATGATACGCTTCATGTACCAGTACAGGGAGGAAGTATTGCTTCGCTGTGTCTCCACATTCACCGACTCATAATGATATTCAGGGTCCAGGATCAGGGGAAGATACAGCTTCTGTGGATTGGCCACGGAAAAACCCGCATTCCTGTCCGGCGACCATTGCATGGGCGTACGCACACCATCCCTGTCACCCAGATAAAAATTATCCCCCATCCCGATCTCATCACCATAGTAAATGACAGGCGTGCCCGGCAGCGAGAAAAGCAGGGAATTCAACAATTCTATTTTACTCCGGCTGTTGTCCAACAATGGCGCCAGGCGGTGGCGTATCCCCAGATTGATCTTTGCCTTGGGATCCCGCGCATAGACCTTGTACATATAATCTCTTTCTTCATCCGTCACCATCTCCAATGTCAGCTCGTCGTGATTGCGCAGGAAAATGGCCCATTGACAGGTAGCCGGTATATCAGGCGTCTGATCGAAAATATCCGTAATGGGATACCGGTCCTCCATCTGCAGAGCCATGAACATACGGGGCATCACAGGAAAATGATAGTTCATATGACATTCATCCCCCTCGCCAAAGTAAGAGGCGGAATCCTCGGGCCACATATTTGCCTCGGCCAGGAATACGGTACCGGGGTATCGCTCATCCACATATTTCCGCAGCCGCTTTAAAAAAGCATGCGTCTCCGGAAGGTTCTCCCCATTGGTACCCTCCCGCTCATACAGGTACGGCACGGCATCCAGCCTGAACCCATCCACGCCCATCTTGCACCAGTAGTCGATGATCTTTAGCACCTCTTCCTGTACCTGGGGACTGTCGTAATTCAGATCGGGCTGGTGATGGAAGAATCTATGCCAATAGTACTGCTCCGCCACCGGGTCCCAGGTCCAGTTGGAAGCCTCGAAATCCTGAAAAATGATCCGCACATCCTTATACTGGTCGGGATTGTCGGTCCAGACATAAAAGTTCCGCTCCTTCGACCCTTTGGGCGCTCTGCGCGCCCGCTGGAACCATGCATGCTGATCCGACGTGTGATTGATGACCAGCTCCGTGATCACTTTCAAATTCCGGCGATGCGCTTCTTTGAGGAAGTGGCGAAATTTTCCTATATCGCCATAGGAAGGATTGATACTGTAATAGTCCGAGATATCATACCCGTCGTCTTTCAGTGGCGAGGGATAAAAAGGCAACAGCCAGATGGCCGTGACCCCAAGGTCCTGCAGATAGTCCAATTTATGCAACAATCCCTGAAAATCCCCGATGCCATCCCCATCCCCATCACAAAAAGCCTTGATATGCAATTCATAGATAATGGCATCCTTATACCAGTGCAGTTCGTCGTCCAATGTAGTTGTCGTGGGCATAGACAACAAAACATTCAAATAGCATGCCCGGGTACTTTCAGGCCCAATCCGGGCTTATCCGATATGGACATGATCCCCTCCTTCAAAATAAAGCCCCCGGCTACCACATCCCTGGCCAGGTCCAGGCTCCCATCCAGATCGATGAACCTCGTATGGGAAAAAGAGAACGCCGTATGGAGGGCGGCGGTGATGCTGATGATGCTCTCGTCATTACATCCCCACATCAGATCGATGGAATGTGTAAGGGCGGTACCCGCTATCTTCTGCGCCTGGCTGATACCGCCACACTTCATCAGCTTGATATTGAAATAGCCGCAGGCAGCAGGCGCGGCAGCCAGCTGCAATGCATTTTCCGGTGTGACGCACGACTCATCCGCCGCCACCAGCCGCCTGATCTCCGGCGGCAGCTTCCGCATCTCATTTTCCCACCCCACCTTCAAAGGCTGCTCGATCAGCCCTATATTCAGCTCCGCGGTGGCGGCCGTGAATTTTGCCAGCTGTCCCGCATCATACCCCTGGTTGGCATCGATGATGATCCCGATGCCATAACCAAACACCTCCCGCAGACGCACCAGCCTTTCCAGGTCTTCCTCCAGGGAGATGCCCAGCTTTACTTTTAATATCCTGAACCCACGTCCAATATACTCCCTGGCTTCCTCCACCGTCTCCGCCACCCCTTTGATACCGATGGTGATCGACGTAGGCATGGATAAGATCTTTTGTCCCAGCAATCGCACCAATGGAACTCCTTTCCCCTGCGCAAAAAGATCATGGAGCGCGATCTCCAGCCCGGTGCGGGCGGTAGGACTGTGGCGAAAGGTCTGCTGCACAAGGACGCACAAGGCCTGTATATCATCCAGCTCCTTTCCGACGAGCGTCGAAAGGTTTTCCTCGTTGAGAAGGGCCAGGGCGTCTTCTAAATGCTCACCCACCACCTGGTAGCTGGGATTGAAAGAACCATATCCCCGCATGCCATTGTCCGCTACGATCTCGATGATGCCGTTCTCCACAGCATCCACCGTCTTGAAAGCAATCGTATAAGGCCTGGTCAGCAGCAGGTTCTCTTTACTGACATTGATCCGTTGTATCTTCATTGTCTGGTAATATATGCTTTTACAATATCCGATAGCCCGTCCATACCGTCTTCCAGCGGAAGTATCACGGGCAGCCCCGTCTCCAGGGCGATCTTTTTCTGGAATATCCGCGCCTCGGTCAGGGTCAGTTTGGAAGTGTTCAGCGTAATGGCCAGCACCCGGCTGTCATACAGCCGGATCAGCTCCAGCTCCCGCGCCAAGGATATCTTTATACCCGTATGCTCCTGTCCCTTAAAGAACTCCCGGGCGGGCGAATGCTGCAGGATCACACCCTTGCACTGCGCGGACAACAGGAACTCGGCGCCACAGGGTCCGCTGGGATTGCACAAAGCGGACTGGCCTTCGATAAAGATGACATCCGGACCAGTCTCCTTCCAGCAGGTGACGACGGCATGCTCCAGCTCCCCCGAGATAAAGTCGTTATAGGTTGAGTCCAGAACAAAACCATAGCGATGTCCCTGAAGCCATCCTGTCTGACCGGTAAAGACCATTTCCCCTTTCACACCCTTGCTCTTCATAGCCTCCGTGATCATCACGGCTGTCGTCCGCTTGCCCAATGCACAGTCGGTGCCCATAACGGCAATGACGGGCGCGGTCACCTGCATGATCTCTCCCGACCAGAATTTCAATTGATCCTTTGGCCGCGGCTTGCGGATATCCACCAGCGTTACGCCATTCCGTTCCGCCAGCTCCCGGACCTCCGGCATGTCCGATAAAAAGTCATGCGCCCCCGATACGATGGAAATGCCGGCCGCAATAGCTTCCTTTATCTGCACTACTATCGGCTCCGGCAACCTGCCGCCGGCAAAGGCGACTCCCACAATGGCGTATTTCGCACGCCTCTCCGGCCGGGCGGAAAAATCTCCGATAGTCGCATAGACGGGGATATCCCGATGGACCTTATCCAATAAATAGCCTGCATCCTGTCCCGCCGAAGCGCTGTCTATCACACCGATAATGGTGTACCGGGAACCGGATCGTATCAATCCATGCGCCGTTTTGGCGTTGGCGCCGGTGAGAACTCCGGCCGTAAGTATGATTGCATTCTCCTTCATTCCCCAAAAGTACATGTCAATATTGATAAAATTAAAAAAGCAATATTTTTATGGATTATTGAAAAAGGATAGCTACCTTCAGCCGGCAACCTCAACACAATTATGGATTTCTTTAAGCACATCGATCTCGACAAGCTCCCCAGGAAAAAATACCGGGTGATCAAATATGTTCTGGATCATCCCGATGAGGTCATCTCGTTAAACACGGCCGATCTGGCCTCCAGGCTCAAAGTCGACCCCGTCACCATCATAAAAGCCTGTCAAAGCATCGGCCTCGCCGGCTTTCACGACCTGAAAAAAAAGTTAAAGGAGAAAGTTCACAACCAGGAGAAAAAAAGCCCCTTTACACAAGTCCTTAGTGAGTTCGAAGTGAGTACCAACACGGACGAAGCCATCCGCAATGCCCTGTCCAGGGATGTCGAAATGCTGACCGGCACCATCGAAAAAGTTTCGTTCGAAAAGATCACAATGACCTGCCAGGCGATCATTGCATCAAAGCAGACCTACATCATCGGATTGGGATATATCGGCGCGATAGCTACCTACCTGGGATCGCTTCTCCGCAGCCATCTCCCGCAGATCCACTCCGTCACGGAATACAACGGGATGCTTTTCGACTATATGGGCCATTTCGGGAAAGGCGATGTTGTCCTGGCCGTGGGCTTCGACCAATGTCAGAACCAAACGATAAAAGCCCTGAAAAAAGCAAAGGACAAAGGGGCGACGACCATTGCGCTCACGGACAGCGAGTATTCCCCTTTGTGCGCCTACAGCAAATACAATCTCTTCGTACACGCCGCCCCTCATTACTTTCTCAGCCCCCTCATCGGGGCATTCAGCATCTGCAACGCGCTCAAACATTGTATCGTGGAGATGACGAAACCTGTGTCCACCCGTCAGTCCAGGGCCTATCAGAAGCTGGTGGAAGAAGAAAATGTCTATTATAACTAAATTTACCTCATGAGAAGATACTTCACCGTCGCTGCACTACTGCTTACATATGTTGTACAAGCCCAAACATCTTTGGAGTCCGCCCTCCCCACCATCGACAGCATCTACAAAGCCTACGCCATCACGCATCACGTACCCGGTCTGGTATATGGCATCGTGGCGGACGGCAGGTTGATCCATACAGGCGGTTTTGGCTATGCCAACATCGCTCAGAAGATCCCCGCCACGGCACAAAGCGTGTACCGCATTGCCTCCATGACAAAAAGCTTTACCGCCATGGCCATCCTCTCCCTCCGGGATGCGGGCAGGCTGGACCTGGACGATCCGGTATCAAGATACATCCCCGAGATGCTACAGGTACATCCCCTGACAGACGACAGCCCTCCCATCACGATCCGTCATCTGCTAAGCCACTCGGCGGGCTTCCCCGAAGACAATCCCTGGGGCGACAGACAGCTGCAACGCACGGACCAGGAACTCATCGACTTTATAAAGCATGGCGTCTCCCTCTCCAACACCCCGGGCATTGCCTACGAATACAGCAACCTTGGTTTTGCACTCCTGGGACACATCGTCTCCAAAGTCTCCGGAGAGCCATTCGAAAAATATATCACCCGCACCATTCTCCAGCCCCTGGGTATGACCCACACCTACTGGGAATACACGGACGTGCCACCAAAGGACCTGGCCCATGGCTATCGCTGGATCAACAATGACTGGAGAGAAGAAGAGATGCTGCACAGCGGCGCCTACGGCGCCATGGGTGGTATGCTGACCTCCATAGAAGATTTCAGCCGATACATGCTCTTCCACCTGTCCGCCTGGCCGCCCCGCAATGGAGAAGACAAGGGAGTCCCTATTCGGCGCAGTTCCGTGAGAGAAATGCAGCTGCCGGGGAAGTTCAGCGGTTTCAACACACAGGCGCGCAACAGCTCCGGCGCGCTCTGTCCACGCATATCCGCCTATAACTTCGGTCTGGGCTGGAACAAGGACTGCACGGGTAAGGAATGGATAGGCCACAGTGGCGGTCTGCCCGGCTTTGGCAGCAATTGGGCCGTCATCCCCGATTATGGCATCGGCATCGTTACCTTCTGTAATGTTACGTATGAAGGCGCCAGCGCTCTTAATTACCGCATGCTCGACACGCTGATCAGCATGGCGGGACTAAAACCACGACAGCTTCCTGTATCGGACATACTGAAAAAGAGACAGCAGCAGCTGATGGCCTTGCTGCCCGAATGGAAGGATGCACAGACCAACGGTATATTTGCCATCAATTTCTTTGACGACTACCCCATCGACTCCCTGAGAAAGAACACCCGTGAGATCTTTGCCGCCGCGGGCAGGATCCTGAAAGTGGAAGAGATCAGGCCTGACAACCAGCTACGGGGCACCTTCCGGATCATTGGAGAGAAAAAGGATATTGAAGTGCGATTTACGCTGTCCCCGGAAAATCCCGCGCTCATTCAGGCCTATTTTATTTGGCTGGCCGCCGATGGTTCTCACAGGTATGGATTAAAAACAGTTTCTTCCCTGTCCGATTACCACCGGCAGATATCCTCCGACCCCAACCAGGCCATCGTCCCTCTCGACAAATTCATCCCCGGCATCCGGCTGGACATCCGCTACGCCACCTCCCACAACATCATGCACCGGCCTGTCTATCAGACGGCAGCCGCCTTCCTCCGCCTGCCCGCCGCCAAGGCCCTGAAAGATATCCAGCAACAGCTAAAGCCCATGGGCTATGGACTGAAGATATACGACGGCTACAGACCCTATCGCGTCACGGTGGAATTCTACGAAGCCTATCATGATTCCAACTTCGTGGCCTCGCCTTACACAGGCTCGCGTCACAACAGGGGATGCGCGGTCGACCTGACACTCATCGATCTGAAGACAGGGAGGGAACTGGAGATGCCCACGCCTTACGACGCCTTTACAAAAAAAGCTTCAGCTACCTGGCCGGAAATCTCCGAACAGGCGCGCAAGCATAGAAAATTATTACAGGATGTGATGCTGCAGCACGGCTTTGTCATCTATCCGAGCGAATGGTGGCATTTCGACTTCGCCGGATGGAAGGCGTACCCGGTGATGGACATTCCTTTCGAGGAGCTTACTTCAAATTCTTTTTAAAGAAATCCTTCATCGCATTCCACGACGCACTGTCCGCCCTGGCATTGTACGCAATGGGCATGTTGAACTTTTTCGCATTCTCGTCCGATGCGGGATTAGTGAATGCATGGGTGGCGTTGTCATACCCGATGAATTTATAATCCGCCCCGATGGAGTCCATTTGCTTTTTGAACTCAGGCACCTGGGAGTTCGTAAAAGAATCCGAATTGCCATGACAAACAAGGATCTTCGTCTTTAGCAGGTCCTTACGCGCCGGCGTGCCCAGGAGCGACCCATGGAAGCTGACAACAGCTTTCAGCTCATCCCCCAATCGCACCGTATTCAACAGCACCCCACCGCCAAAACAATACCCGATGGCCCCGATATTGTTCGTATCCACCTGTGGGTAGGTCTTGAGCTGGGCAATCGCCGCATCGATACGGGCCTTGGCCTTCTCAGGATGCATATAGAACGGCGCAGTCAGCGCCTGCGCCTCTTTGGGATCCTGCGCTATCTTTCCATTTCCAAAAATATCCAGCGCCAGGGCCACATAACCCATCTTCGCCAGCTCCTTTGCCCGCATTTTGGGGTAATCCACCAGCCCCCACCACTCGGGGATCACCAGCACGGCGGGTCTTCGCGTCCTTATGGAATCATCATATGCCAGAATGCAATTCAAGGTGGTGCTGTCCGCCTGGATAGAAACAGGCTCCTCCTTCAGGACAGATGCTCCCGCTGCCGTGGGTGGCTGATCTTCGTTCTTTGTTCCACCACTATTACAGGACAGAAAGGCCACCGCCACCAGGGCAACGGCTACAAATAAATTTTTTGTATGGATCATAACGCTTTAATTTAATCAGGAAGCTCGAAGAGGGCACCTAATATATAATTTTTGCAAATATTATTCCATGCTAAGAAAAATACTAGCTTGCTTTGCACGGTTATGACCTGTCATGACTGAATGAATGGATGATATCGATGAGCGTAGGCGCTTCGATATTTTTGTACAGCCAGCTTACTACATTGGTCTTTTGCACGATCCAGGCGGGAGGCTCTTTCTGATCCAGCGTAAGGACCATCACTTTTATCCTGGGGTAATTCGTCCTTAAATACTCGATCGTCTCATAGCCGTTCATAAAAGGCATTTGCAGGTCCAGCATGATCAACTCAGGCAGATCGTATTCACCGGAAGACAATCTGTTTATCAGTTCCTGACCATTGCCCGCCTGAAGAGTGACGATGCATTGAGGTATATGGTGCCTGATGATCTCTACCAGTATTTTTCTAAACCATGGATGGTCGTCCACAACAGCGATGCGCATTTTTTCGCCCATAGGAAATGGATATATCAGAGATGTACAATAGCTAAGTTTCCTAATCAAAGCCCTAACAGACAGTAAATCCCCGGCGACAGCCGGGGATGCACTAATCAAATACCATAACCATTAAACCTTATCCTATTAGAATCTAAAATTAGACCGGCCCGGGTGCAAGAAGCTCCGACATATGTCGGGATTTCGCACGGAATTGCAAATTTTTTGAAACACCGCAGTTATTTGACAGGGATATTACCTGTTGACAGACTGGATACATCTCGCCCAGCCATCGTTTTGCGGTCAGATATGACTCAACCCGATACTTTTTGCGTATTACTGATTTTAATGTTACTTTAGATTTAAATGGCGCCTGATTACCCTCATAAGGTCGTTCCCGAATCCTTTTCCGCCAGTGATCCAGGCAAAGAACCCATAATCAACGAGAAGAACATAGAGGCCGTCAGAAAAGCTACACACGAGATTGCCGGGTCATTTTTCAGTATTTCCAGTGCAGCGGCAATGTTAAAAATGTCGCTGGAGAAAGAAGAGGATATCACGGTCATTGTCGAACACCTGGTCGAAGCCTGCCAGGATTTCAAATACCGGCTGGGCAATCTCGTGGAATACACGAAATGCCAGGCAGGATTGCCGGACGCCCGGCTGGATACAGTACAATGCAGGCCCTTTATATCGAGAATGGCAGCGGAATGCCTCTCTTTTGCAGGAGAATACGGCGTAGGGATCGATACCCGGCTGGCTGACACCGTCCCGGAGACCATCGTATTGGATGAATACCGGCTGGCCATTGTTATCAATAACCTATTAAAGTCCGCCATCACGTTGACGCCCGCAGGAGGCCAGGTGCTGCTGGCCATCGGGTCGGATGCCGGGGAAAGTATTACGCTTTTTTTGAGCAATACGGAAAAAGCACCCGGGGCTCTGCCACCGGAAAGCAGGCTTGCTCCGGAGCAGCCGGCAGGAGAACCTTCCGGCTGGACGCATCGTATGGACCTGACCGTGACCCAATACCTGGTTGAACAGATCTTTGGTGGAAAATTGGTTTTCAAGACAAGGCAGACCTTTGGCCCCATCGCGGAAGTATCCCTGCCCACCAATTTGCACCTCCTGGACAACCACTGACGAAGAACCCATTACCATTAACCCTTACATTTTCTATGAAACGATTTAGACTCTTTCAGATAG
>DASZWE010000212.1:0-3815 GCA_035546735.1 Puia sp. | reverse complement strand
CAAACCATCCGTGTCAACAGCCTGAAAGACGCCATTGACATTACGAAAAAGAGAGCCTTTATGGGAAGTATCTGTATCAAGCAATATGAACTTTTGACACGCCGGCAAAGGGAATGGGTATTGCAGGCGTCTTCGCAGTCCGGACTGAATATGACAAACGAAGGTAGCTACCCATTGATCCTTCAATTGGCCATGATAAAGGATGGCAGTTCCGGGATCGAACACTGTCCCGAATTTGCGGATGTATATGATGACGTGATCCGACTGATGGCTCAATCGGGTACGTTCCTTACCCCTACTTTACAGGTACGATATGGCGATGACCTCGCAAGATTTTATAACAACTTGACATACTGGCATCAGACCAATGCAAAGCTGGGACATTTCCTACCATCGAATCAAGTAAGAAAGATCCAAAGCGCACACATGCAGGACACGTCGCATGCCGGGTTCCGTTATCCAGCGATGATATACGCTGATATCCGCCGGCACGGGGGCATGGTAACATTGGGTGGTCACTCGGAAGACATCGGCATTGGGGCTCATAATGAACTTTGGGCCCTCCAAATGGGCGGATTGAGCAATATGGAAGCCTTGCAGGCAGCCACCATACTGGGTGCCCGGGCGCTGGGCATGCAGAAGGACCTCGGGTCTATCGAAGTCGGCAAGATAGCCGACCTGGTGATCCTGAACAAGAACCCGTTGGATGACATCCATAACTCGCGGGAAATACGTTATGTCATGAAGGACGGCGTGCTCTACGATGGAGATACGTTAGATACGATTTGGCCCGTGGCGCGGAAATGCCCGGACTGGAAAATGCATTAGCCGGCGGAGTCGGGTAAGTGAATCATGGGAATGGATTGCAGCAAATCCTGGTAAATATCGGAAGCAGTCAACGCCCTGGAATTCCCCAAAATGATCAACTGCTCCACCGCCCGGGAAATACACACCAGCAGTTTCCTGTCCACCAGCGATACCTCATCTTCCGCCACGCTCTGTATCGTCCGGATCTGCCGGGCATCCTGGATAGTGGTGGAGAAGATAATGATCTTCCGCTCGTCTCCCTGGTAGCGCTCTACCGTGTCGATGATAAGCTCTTCACTATGCAATAGTTCCGGCCGAAGATGCTCCTTGATCGCCGCTATTTGGGCCCTAAAGGGTGTGATGATCCCAATGTCGGCAGGCTGCACGCCACCGGCCGTCACCAGTTCATGAACGATCGTAGCTGCAACCAACGCCTCTTTATCAGTCCGCTTGGGCCCGCCCTCGGCAGGCGTTTCCACAAAAACTACGCGGTGTTCAGCCAGGGATTGCAGAAAATGCCCTTCCGGCAGGGAATAAACCGGCTCGCGGCTGGCCTGGCCTGGTAGACCAGCCTTCAACTCTACCCTATAATGCCGGCTGATAAGCCGAGCGATATTCTCATGCATCCGGTAATGGTCCCGCAACTGTCCATAGGCCTCCACCCATCCCTTACGACGGGCATTATCCATCAGCCTTTCGAAAAGAGATATCCGCAGATCATGAATGCCCAGCTGATTAAGGTATGTGCTGTTGATCCGGCAGAGCTGATCATCCTGGGTAATAACCGCAGGCAACTGCTTATGGTCCCCTATCAACACAAATTTATCGAATAGGGTCAGCACGCTGCTAAGGACAGCTTCCGTCAGCTGGGACGCCTCATCCACGACCACCTCGCTAAAGGGGATGAATTGTCGCAGCAATTGCCAGTTGTTATGAAACGTAGTCACGGTGCTGACAAAGACCTTATGCCCATCGATGACCTTCCGCCAGTTGTCCGGGTTATCATCACCCCTTATCTGCTCGGCAAAAAGATTATTATCTTGAACATGCCGGCTGCCCAGACGAAGATAAGGTATGGCAGTCCCATCTCTGGGGTTCTGAAAACCCTGACAGATCTTGTCTACGGCCTTATTGGTAAAAGCCAGCACCACCATGGGTTTGCCCGACCTTTGAAGGCTTTCCCGCACATAATGCACCAAAAAAGTGCTTGTCTTCCCCGTTCCCGGAGGTCCTTGTAATAAGTAATAGTCCCGGGCATCCAGGGCCTGTTGAAGGACCTCGCGCTGTGTCTCTGTCAATCCCACACCCGTGTACAGCTGCTCCCGAGCAAATACAGGTTGCTCGTGTCCAAAAAGAAGCTTCTTTTTCCGCGCATTGGCCGTCAACACATTGAAAAGACAGGAAATGGCGCTCCAGTAATTTTTCTCAAAAATATCCGGCTCTACCGCCCATGTCTTATGATCGCGGATAAATTTATAATCCGTCTGTTTATTATTCAGAGAGACGACAAGCCTGTCCGGGTGGATCTCGTCCAGGCTGCCTTTTAAGATATGATGATGGAGGACATGATAACCGTCGTCCGACTTGGGATAAAGGATCACCAGATCGCCCTTACGAAAAGCATGGTCGATCTTGCGGGTAAAATTCAAATACACATACCCCTGCCCCTCCCGTATCTCCACCGTCTCCAGGTCATAGATGATCCGAAAGTCGTCCAGCTTAACTTCCAGGCTATCCAGCCACAATCCCGCAAATCCGTTGGGCTGATCTTCTTCGTCCTCCTTTAGCAGATTGCCTACCTTGGTGTTGATATTCTCACGGATCAAAAAAGACACCATCTCCTGGTAGTATTCCGTCGCGATCCTTCCCGGCTCATACGCCTTTTGGAAAAGGGTCAACACCTGGTCCTTGAACACCGGCAATCCTTGTATCCCCTGGACTTTGATCCGTTCCAATACAGAAAAATCCATGGCAGCCAGGCGGTAAATCTGGGCCACGATCTCATTACGCTGCTCCAGTATCTGCATTTTTTCCCGGTGCTCACTCACCAAATGACGATAAGGCGAGATCTGGCATTTGGAATAAAAGACGGCATTGAATCCCTTTCTATCCTTTCCATAAGTGCTTTCCAGCATCATGTCATAGCATACGACCTGCATCTTATGATTCGGGAAAGCCATCCTGCCGGCATTGGGATTGGGAGAGCTGCCGCTCTTTAGCTCGATGATGTCCTGCACCCCGTCTTTCTTGCACAGGAGATCCAACCTTCCCTGCAGACCGAATTCAGTAGAGAAATAGGTAGGTTCGATCCAAATCTCTTTGGTCGCCTCGCGTCCCACCAGCTTTAGGATATTGGGCAAATGCTCGGTATAAATAGACTTGCGCACTTCCTGCATCTCCCGCTTCCCAAGCTGTGCCGCCTTCATGGCAAAGAGCCGCTGCGCATGGAGATATATTTCTTCTTTATCCCGCCCGGGATCACGCACCAGCTCATCCAGGTAGTAGCCGACGATACTACCTTTTACGGCCGCGGCACCTGGCAGATCGCTTACCAGCCGGTTGAGAAAGAACAGGTCGCTATAAGCCCCATAATTGGTATAACACTCTCCCACTTCCGTCGCATCCACCAAATAGTCGGGCTCCAGGGTGATCAGGGTGTCAAAAGTGGTCTCGTATGCATTACCCTCTTCCCCCACCGGCCGGATATGCTGTACATATAATATGGCGTTTTCTTTTAGCCAGGCCAATATCTGTGTATAGTTATAATACTCATCCCTGCGGATAATGATCTTTACCAGCTCACCCAGATCTTCGAGATCAAAGGCCGATAAAATAAAATATATCTTCCCATTATCATTTTGCAGCTCTGTCCAGGATGAGCAGAGGAGCTTGAGGTCCGTGAGTTTGGTATAATTCCTGCGCGGGTACAGTCGGGTGAAATATCCTTCCTGGAATCCCTCCTCCTTAACAGGTTGCTCCCCCGACGCCAGCGTTAGCAGTTGCTTCAT
>DASZWE010000211.1:0-8022 GCA_035546735.1 Puia sp. | reverse complement strand
AAATGATATCGGGCAGCCTTTCAGCCTCCTCCGTCACAATGTCGGGGAAGAAAATGGGGAACCCATTCTCCAGCAGGATCTCCTTCATGGCCTTGTCGTTCTCATCTTCCTTGTCCATGATCTGGATGACCTCTCCCTGCGGCTTCTTGTTCTTCTCCCACTCCACGATGCGTACGATGACACGATCGCCATTCGCGGCCCCATTCAGCCGGGATAGGGGAATATAGATGTCAGGCATCGGCTTGTCCGTCTCCGCGATAAAAAAAGCAAAGGACTGGCTCAGCTCCACGTGTCCTAAAAATTCCATTTGCTTCCGGTCGACCACTTCCACCACTTCTCCCTGCTGACGGCCGCTCCGGCCGGGATTGCCAAGGACCTGCACCTGTACCGTGTCGCCATGGAGGGCTGTATTGAAATCAGAGGGGCGGACAAGAATATCCTGGTCCCTTCCTTCTATGATCACAAAGCCCATTCCCGAGCGGGTTACGTCCAGCCGGCCTGTCAACAAATGGGAGGATCCGCCGGCTTTTTTCTTCTTTTTCTTTTTCGTCTTCATTGTGTTATTTGATTATTCCCTCCGGCCTGATCAGGGGGCTTGAAATTGGTAATGAATTTAATGATTAAATCAGTAAACCGCGGCTGCTCGCTGAATAAAAACCGCGGTTCGATGGGAAGTACGTAAAAGGGCCATTCCTCAAGCTCCTGGCGGAACTTGATCAGGCGGACCGCATCCTTTTCCGTCGTGAGGATGATCTTATTCGGCTCGGCGATGTGATTATAACGGCGGATCATATAATTCAGATCGTCGATGGTAAATATATGGTGATCACTGTAAGCCAGCTCATAAAAGCTGCCGGCCTTATCACTCAGCCATTTCTTCAGCGGCGCGGGATTGGCGATACCCGTCACCAGCAGCACTTCCAGCTTGTCGTTGATCACCGTGGTATTCCCTTTGGTAATATGATACGGCTGTCCATACCGGATTGCGGAAAAGAATACCTGCTGATGCTGCAACGGGCTGATCTCCATCGTAATGGACCTTCGCTCATCTTCCGAAAGGGTTTCGGGACATTTGGTGACCACGATGATATCCGCCCGCTGGTATCCGCCGGGGGCATCCCTAAGATCGCCGCTGGGGAGCCACCAGTCCCTGGTGAAAAGGTTGGAATAGTCCGTGAGCAGGATATTCATCCCCGCCCTCACCGCCCGGTGCTGAAAGGCGTCATCCAGGATCACCACCCCGGTATCGGGCCTGTCATGCAACAGCTGCGGGATGGCTACGATCCGCTCCTCTCCCACCGCCACCGCTACCCCGGGAAATTTGCTATGGAACTGCATGGGCTCGTCGCCAATGTCCAGCGCTGTAGTATGAGCGCCGGCCAGCGCATAGCCCTTTGTCTTCCGCTTGTAGCCACGGCTCAGCACGGCTATCTCAAAACGATCCTTCAGCATCCGGATCAGCAGCTCCACCATCGGGGATTTCCCTGTTCCCCCTACCGCCAGATTGCCTACACAAATAACAGGCAGATTGAATTCGGCGGAAGCCAGTATCTTCTTATCATAACACCAGTTGCGCAGAATAACGACCAAAGCGTAAAGAAGGGAAAAAGGGAATAAGAGTATCCGTATAGTCCGCAGCAGCGGGAAGTTAAAGTTCATAGTTATTGTTCAACGGGCGGCCGGAACTATCCCCGGAAGGCCAATCGCGGGTCAAAGGTACGAAAAATGTCTGTCCTATCGGACGAACCGCTTCCGGCGGTTTTGAAATTCAGGCTAAGGCTTTTCAAGCCTTTTGAGCCTCTCAAGCCGTTCCAGCATCACCATTAGCCCGATCTGCAACCGTTGCGCCTGCTCCCGGATAAAACCCTTGTCAGGGTCGTCTGTCCAGGGGATAGAAAGATCCCAGGTAGCACCGCTCCAGTTTGCGATCTCATTTTCATACCCACTGGGCTCCCCATTGAATATCCAGCCGGCCACATCCAGCCCATGCGCCTTGCAGACAGCAGCCGTCAGAAGAGAGTGGTTGATGCTGCCAAGGTAATTTCGGCTAACTATTATCACTTGGGCATTCAGCATTTTAATGAGATCAATTACAAATTCACTTTCATTAAGAGGAACCATTAGTCCCCCGGCTCCTTCTATTACAAAATAATCGCCCGGACCGGGCGGCGACCATCCGGGAACTCCTTCCAGGTCCGGATTCCTTTGTCCAGGAAGAAGAGGCAGATTGGCCCGTATCTCCAGGAACTGACGACGGATCTCCCCCAGGTGTATGACAACATTCTCCTGCCGGGCGGCAATATGGGGTGAAGCAGGCAGCTTCAGCTTATAAGCCTCCTTCGGCACTACCCTGGCCCAGGGATGACTAAGCCTTGCCGCAACCCATTCCGTATCCGTCCCCTGGTCAAATCCCGCCTGCACCGGCTTCCAGTATGCGGCGCCCAGCGCCTCGGTGACCACCGCGGCAACCACCGTCTTGCCTACGTCCGTACCTATACCTGTAATAAAAATAGGTCTCATATCTTATTGACAAAGATAGAAAATATGGTGGTGCCATAGTTCCGCTGTGTGACAAAAAGAGGGTATCCTTCGTAATTATTCCGGGGAGTATGTTCCAGGACAAACCAGCCGTTATCCCTTAAGAGCTTCTTTTGCACGATCAGCTTGGGTAATTCGTCAATGGTCGCCAGCGCATACGGCGGTCCCGCAAATATAAAGTCGAACTGCTCCGTACACTGCCCGATGAACTTGAACACGTCCATACGTATCACCTTATAAAAGGATTCCAGTCCCAACTCCCGCGCATTCTTTTGAATAAAGCTGAACATGGCAGGGTCCTTCTCCACCACGGTGAGATCCCTCACCCCCCGGGATGCCAGCTCATAGCTGATGCTTCCCGTTCCCCCGAAAAGATCCAGGGTACGCAAGGCCCCCAGGTCCAGGTTGTTCTCTAAAATATTGAACAACCCCTCCTTCGCTATATCCGTCGTAGGACGGGTATGTGGCATTTTGGCGGGAGGATTCACTCTCCGCCCCCCCAGCTCGCCTCCGATTATGCGCATACGGCCATTTTCAAAATAGATGAGAAATAATGCAGGGGCAGCTCCCGAAGTTCATCCGTAACCTTGATGCTTTCGTCTACGTTCTCGAAGTCTATCTGAAGGAAATATTTATATAACTCTTCACTAAGCGCTGACTGCCTGTCTATTAATCCACCTACTAATAGTCTCACCTCCTCCGGATCGACATCCAGCTGATAACAGCTGTTCAGCAGGTAATAAACAACATCTTTCGAATCCTGGTAATTGAAGGTCTGCATCAGATGCACCTTCCCCTGCTTAATCACCAACACCACCATTTTGTCCGGATAAAAGATCACCTTAAGACAATCCTTACCTTCCCCTGCCGCCGAATCGAACATCTTATAGCTCTTTAACAGCAGGCTGTAATAATGCCAGTACTTCCCGGCCGTAAACTGCTGCTGGAGAAGATGATGCAGCTCGGGAGCGATCCGGTATACATTGAACAGCTCCCACCAGGGTATCTTTTCCGAAAGCACAAGTCCCTTCTGGAGATTGCCATGCACAATGTCGATGATCTCCTTGTTCGTATCCATGCTGAATAACGGCTCAGGCACCAGGCTGGATTCCGGGAAATTATAGACCAGCAAGGTCTCTTTTACCTGCCTTTTCAAGAGGGGGTCATTCTCCAGTATCTCTCGCAATGTCTCCGTCAGCCGCCGGTCCTTGCCCTGGTCCAATTGAAAATATTTTACGACCAAAGGCCCCATATTCCGCTGGTTCAGTAAAGTATAGGTAAATGAATGTGCATTGACCTCGACAAGCAGTCGGCAATGCGACAGATCCTCATCCGATATTTCCGGAACTTCGATTTGGAATGCGGGTTTTAACATAGTTTTCCGTTGTACAATTGGGCTGTTGGCAGCCTGCAAAATACTACAAAACTGCTATCTTGCACTCCTTTTTTCCAAATGCCGTCCACACTTAGCTATAAAGTCTCCATCACGCACCGCGACGTTCTGCGCATGGCCCTGCCCATTAGTCTGGCCATCCTGGTGCCGCAGATCAATTTCATTACGAATAATATCTTTTTGGGGCATCTGGATGAGAACTCGGAAGCGCTGTCCACGGCTGGGATCACGGGCGTCTATTATCTGCTGTTTGCGGTAGTGGGACAGGGATTGAACAACGGGCTCCAGGCGCTGATCGCCCGCCGGGCGGGAGAAGGACGTATCGAAGAGATAGGAAAGCTCTTTTCACAAGGCATGTTCATCGCTATGGCCCTGGCTTTCATCGGCATCGCCCTCACCTGGTTCATCGCCCCGGCCGTCCTCTCCTGGTCATTAAAGTCGCAGGTCTTACGGGATGAAGCCGTTCGATTCCTCCGCATACGCATCTGGGGACTCCCGTTCCTCTATCTCTACCAAATGCGCAATGCCCTCCTCGTGGGCACCAACCAAAGCAAATACCTTGTATACGGGACATTGGCCGAAACAGTCGTCAATATCATTCTGGACTATAGTCTTATCTTCGGCCACCTGGGACTGCCCGCCCTGGGCTTCAACGGAGCAGCCTACGCTTCCATTGCTGCCGAAGCCTCCGGTATGCTGGCCGTTTTCCTCGTCATTCACGCCAAAGGCGTCAGTAAAAGCCTCCAGCTTTATAAGAACTGGCGATTCGACCCCCGCAACAGCCGGCTGATCCTGGTCCAGTCATCCCCGCTGATATTCCAGTTCACGCTTAGTATCCTCGCCTGGACCTTCTTCTATATCCTCATCGAGCATCATGGACGCCAGGCCCTGGCCATCAGCAATACCATGCGGAATATCTTCGGCCTCTTCGGCGTCTTTACCTGGGCCTTTGCCTCCACCACCAATGCCATGGTCAGCAATATCATCGGCCAGAAGATGGAAGGCCGTGTCCTGGAGCTCATTAAAAAAATTCTCCAGCTCAGCGTAGGGTTTGCTGTAATAGTAGCGCTGCTGCTGAATATCTTTCCCGAGCTCTTTCTCTCCGTATATGGTCAGGACGCTGCCTTTACAACGGCTGCCATACCCGTGATCAGGGTGGTGTCATCCGCCCTGGTGATGATGTCCTTCGCCACGATCTGGCTCAATGCGGTGACGGGCACGGCCAATACCCGCATCAACCTGCTCATCGAATTCATCACCATCATCTTCTATTGCATCTATGTATACCTGGTACTGCAGCAATGGAATCTTTCCATCATCGTTGGCTGGATGTCGGAATGGGTCTACTGGGGCGTTATCTTTGTCCTCTCCTTCCTGTATATACGCAGTGGGAAGTGGAAGGGGAAGGTGATCTGATCGATCTGATGTTTAGCTGTCGAACTTCTTGTGAAGGGTCATGCCCGCCTTGCCCTGAAAGTTGCCGATGGGAGCCTGCAGCTTATAGATGGAGAGGATCACTTCCCGTATAAAGGGGTATTGCACTTTGATCTTCCCAATGATCTCATCGGCTATCTTTTCCAGCAAGGGCGACGGCTGATGCATCCGCTGTTTGACGATGGCAAACAGGTTTACGTAGTTGACGATCGTGTCCAGGCTTTCGAAAGGACGATCTTTTTCATCGTACAGCACATCGAGATGCACTTCAAAGGTATTACCCGTCGCTAATTCTTCTTTAAAGACGCCGTGGTGACCGGAAAAGATCAAATTATGTAGCCGTACTGTGACCATATTTTGTGCTTAATGCAAACCTTTTGCCGAGAGATACCGCTCGGCATCCAACGCGGCCATACAACCACTGCCCGCAGCGGTCACGGCCTGTCTGTATATCTTGTCCTGAACGTCGCCGGCGGCAAACACTCCTTCCACGTTGGTACGGGAGGTGCCGGGCACGGTCTTGATATAGCCCGCCTCATCCATCTCGACATAGTCGGTGAAGATGGCGGAATTAGGCTGATGCCCAATGGCGACAAAAAAGCCGCTGATCGCCACGGTCTGCTTTTCTCCCGTCTTGTTATTCTTTATACGCAAGCCTTCAACCCTGCTCTCTCCCAGCACTTCATCCGTCTCACTGTTCCAATAGACCTTGATATTGGGCGTTTGTTGCACCCGCTCCTGCATGATCTTGCTGGCCCTCATCTTGTCGCTGCGTATCAGCATATGTACGGTAGTACAAAGCTTGGAGAGATACAATGCCTCCTCCGCAGCCGTATCGCCGGCTCCTACAATGGCCACTTCCTTGTTACGGAAGAAGAACCCATCGCAGACAGCACAGGCGCTGACGCCGTACCCGTTCAGCCGCTGCTCGCTTTCCAGGCCCAGCCACTTGGCGGAAGCCCCGGTGGCGATGATGACGGCATCGGCTTCGATCAGTTTTTCTTCATCGATCCATACCTTGAAAGGCTGGGTGGAAAAGTCGACCTTTGTGGCCAGTCCAAATCTTATGTCCGCCCCCATGCGGGTAGCCTGCTTTTCAAAATGCACCATCATCTCAGGCCCTTGCACGCCATCCGGATAACCAGGATAGTTCTCCACCTCCGTAGTGATGGTCAATTGCCCTCCGGGCTGGATACCCTGGTAAAGCACCGGCCGGAGATTAGCCCTGGCCGCATAGACAGCCGCCGTATAGCCCGCAGGTCCTGAACCTATTATTAAACAATGTACTTTTTCGCTTATTTTGGTATCCATGCTTGAACTAAAATTTAAATGCGGGAATTGGTCTTCGTCCGAATATAGCCCAATTTCCCGCATATGGCTAATGTTTGTCCTTCGGACGAACCGCCGGTGGCGGTTCCTATTTAAGGATCACGAAGGTAAAACGAAAAGAGGAAAGAGAATGTCGTTTATACGACCTCTGCTGGAAGTGTGTATAATATGTTATTGTAGTAGGGTATCGGCGCAGCCTATTGATCGTCAGGCGCTGGTACGGCGGCATACGGTTCACAATACCCGCCCGGATCCGCTGTCCTCCCTCTCCGTAGGGAACGGCGGCTTTGCCTTCACTGTGGACGTTACGGGACTGCAATCCTTTCCGGATGATTACGCCACCGGCATTCCCCTGATCACGGAGTCACAATGGGGCTGGCACAGCTTTCCCGACACAGCCGGATATTCGTTGGAGGAGTCCTTTCGTAATTATCTCTTCAATGGGCAGCAGCGGCCTTATGCGATACAATGGAAAGAAGGCCGTGCACAAAAGGCAGCGGACTACTGCCGGCAAAACCCGCACCGGCTACCCCTGGGCAACATCGGATTCGACATCCTGAAAAAAGATGGAAGCATGGCTACCCTCAGCGACCTTTCCGACATCCGGCAAGACCTGGACATGTGGACAGGATGTATCCACTCTCATTTTAAGGTGGAGGGCGTCCCCGTGGAAGTTTTCACGTATTGCCATCCGCGGCAGGATGCTATCAGTATCCGTGTGTTTTCCCCTTTACTGCGGGAGGGAAGACTGCGTCTTCGGGTACGCCTGCCCTATCCTACGGGCGACTGGGCGGACAACGGCAACCAATGGACAAAGACCCGGCTGCACCGGAGCGCGCTGATCCGGCCTGCTGTCATTGAACATATACTGGACACTACACATTACTATATTTCCCTGGCCGGATCATTCACGACGATAAAAGAGACGGCCCGACATTATTATACGGTCCAGCCCCGGAAGTCCGGCTCTTTCAAATGCACCATACGGTTCAGCCTGGCCCAGGACCGGCGCCCCATCCCTCCCTTCGCGGCTACCGCCGCCGCCAGCGCCCGTGGCTGGGCGGCATTCTGGAATAAAGGAGGCATCGTGGATCTCTCCGGTAGCACCGACCCAAGAGCGCCCGAACTGGAGCGAAGAGTGATCACCTCTCTATATCTTACCCGGATCCAATGCGCGGGCAATCAGCCGCCACAGGAGACAGGGCTCACCGGCAATAGCTGGTATGGCCGGCCGCACCTGGAAATGTACTGGTGGCATGCGGCTCACTTCGCCCTCTGGGGCCGGCCGGAGCTGCTGGAGAAAAGTATGGACTGGTTTCGCAGGGCCG
>DASZWE010000210.1:0-4920 GCA_035546735.1 Puia sp. | reverse complement strand
AGAAAGCCCAGAACTGAGCGCTCCCGCCGGCCGGCCGATGATCGTCCTTATTAAAGTTATCGTTCATACACTTTTGTTCTCCTTACAAAGGAACGATCAGGTACTGTCAACCCTATGTCAGGAGTATTTTCTAAATTGTAGAAAATACCATCTTATCATATGACGCCTTCTTCTCAGGCCCTCCGGGCGGCCGACTTTTTCCAGTTACACGCCGGACCAGGCATTTTCGTTATCCCCAATCCCTGGGACGCCGGCTCGGCTAAGATCCTGGCAAACAGGGGATTCAGGGCACTGGCCACTACCAGCGCAGGCATGTCCTTCTCCATCGGCAAACCCGATGGGGATGCCACCCGTGAAGAAGCGCTGGAAAATATACGATCCATCGCGGCAGCTACCTCCCTGCCCCTTTCGGCCGATCTGGAAAATGGCTATGGCGACGATCCGGAATACTGCGCACAAACGATCCTGATGGCGGCAGAGGCCGGCGCCGTCGGCGGATCCATCGAAGATGCCACAGGACGGGACGATGATCCCATCTACCCATTTGAAATATCCATACAACGGGTCCGCGCAGCCGTACAGGCAGCCCGTAGCCTCCCCTTCTCCTTCACCCTGACAGCCAGGGCTGAAAATTTCCTCCACGGCCGTCTCGATCTCACCGACACCATCCGCCGCCTGACAGCTTTTTCCGAAGCCGGCGCAGACGTCCTGTTTGCCCCGGGATTAAAGACCAGGGAAGAGATCACCGCCGTCGTGAAGGCAGTGGCCCCCAAGCCCGTTAATGTATTGTCCCTGGGCAACCTTACGATAAAAGAGCTGGAAGAAATGGGCGTCAAAAGAATAAGCCTCGGATCATCCCTGGCCAGAGCGGCCTATGGAGGCTTTATCCATGCAGCAGAAGAGATCCATCAAAAAGGCAGCTTCTCTTATATACAGACGGCAACGCCCTATGCCCAATTGAATGAGCTGTTCCGCGCCGGCTCGTGACCGTCCGGACACAACAAAAAAGCCATGAGTAAGACTACTCATGGCCTCGCGTTGTACATAACCAAAGCCGATCAGGCTTCCAGTTGGAAGTTGATCGGAAGCTCCAATCTTGTTTTTACGTTCTTGCCTTTTACCTTACCGGGTCTCCAGTCAGGCATATTATTGACTACGCGTAATGCCTCCTGGCTCAGGCCGTCCTTGGGCATTTGATTGCCTATGACACGGGCGTCCTTTACCTTTCCTCTTTCATCCACTACAAAGGATACCATCACCGTACCCGTTGTATTGTTGTCGATGGCCTGCTGTGGATATTCCACATGATTGTTTACATAATTGGCCAGCGCATCCTGTCCACCCGGGAACTGGGGCATTACCTGCGCCTTGTTATAAACGCCTTCCTTATCCTTCACCATTCTATCTTTATTCTCTGCAGGAATAGATATCGTGGTCCTGGCCTTTCTTTTAGCAACGGTGGTGCCGGAAGAAGAAGCGTTCTTTGTTGCATATCCGCTGGTGCTGCTCCTGGCGGTTGCACTCGTATCCGTAATAATAGGGGACCTGTCACTCGTTTTATCATTGCTCTGATCCGTACAGGCCGCCAGCGCTCCCATCGAAATAGCAGCGACTACACACATCCGGGTTACTTTATTCGTATTTCGCATAAAATGAGTTTTAGTGAAAAATACAAGACATACAGTTCAAATGGGATGCCATTCTATATATCAGTCTTGTATAGAGGTATTTATGTAGAACTATTTTCTCAAAATGGGCGCAGATGCCATCCTGTACAGCATTTCAACCTGAATATTGTTAAAAGAATGTTAGCGGAATTTTACTAGATTTATCCTGATAAAGCCTGCGATATGAAAAAAGCCTCCTTATACTTACTGCTTTTCCTGACCGCCTGTGTCAGCTATGTACACCGCCAGCAGGAAGTACAGGACGCCATGCAGCATTACGACCGGCTGGTACAAAAAATGGATGCGGACAGCATTGCATTACTGTATACGGCAGACGGCGATCTGGGTGGGATCGCACATGGCAGGGATTCCATCCGCCGCTTTCTTTCGTCTTTTAAGAACGTCAGCTTATTGCGGGTCGCTTCCAGCACCGACTCATTAGCTATGACAGGCGACACAGCCTTTCAAAGCGGTCATTACGAACAGTCCGGTCTGATGAATGGAAAGGATACCTTTTTCGCAACAGGTATCTATCATGCCAAATGGATCTGGATAAAAGGGGAAGGAGGATGGCACATCCGGAAAATGACCACCCGGGCCGAGAACCTGCGATACGGGCAGCGGACACATCCCTAATTCCTCCTTATCCTTTTTGATACCCATATTCAGCCCCCAAAGCCTTTCCGGCATTGCCTTTACAAATATCCCCCCGCCGCAGAGATCCTTTCCCCCGTCACCCAGCCCGCATCGTCCGATGCCAGGAATACAGCCACCTTGGCAATATCTTCCGGCTGGCCAAAACGGCCCAATGGCGTATTGGCGACCATCTGCTTTTGGAAATCGCTGCCCACGATGCCCGCGGCAGTAGCACCCTCCGTCTCTGTCCCACCGGGAGCAATGGTATTGATCCGGATCTTTCGGACGCTTAACTCTTTTGCCAGCGTCTTGGTAATGTTGTCGAGCGCGCTCTTCGTAGCGGAATAGACCACCGACATAGGGATAGGGTTCGCACTCACCACCGAGCTGATATTGATGATGCTGCCACCCGCCTCGTCAAAATGTTTCAAAGCCTCCTGTGTGGTGAGAATAGGACCCAGTACATTCGTATTGAATTCCCGGTGAAATTCATCCTCCGTGACGGCTTCCAGCGGTGCAAATTGATATACACCCGCATTGTTGACCACGATGTCCAGCCTTCCAAAAGCTTTTTTAGCGCCCGCAAACAGCGTCTGTACATCCCGGGCTTTGGATACATCCCCCCGGATGGCTACAGCCTTCCCACCCTGGCTCGTGATGGCATCTACTACCCGGTCGGCCCCCTCTTTACTGGAGACATAATTGACTACTACAGCCGCTCCCGCCGCTGCCATCTGTTTGGCAATGCCGGCCCCGATGCCCTTGGATGCACCGGTGACAATGGCGACTTTTCCTTTCAAGTTGTTCATTTTGTATTTGTGTTTTGTTTCTTGTATACAAAATTGAACTCTTTTTAGGACCTGTCCTTTGTATAAAAACTCCAAAAAATTGTATTTTTCAGTCATCGGAATGGGCAGCACATCCGGGCGATAGACTATGACCCGGGAACTGATGCGGGCGCCCCCGTCTTTCGAAATTCCGAAGGATTGACCCCTCTGTGCTTGCGAAAGAATTTATTGAGATGGCTCTCATCGGAGAAACCCAGCTCATCCACGATCTCGGACAGACGCATGGCGCTGTGAAGCAGACGGTTCTCCACCAGCTTGAGCCGGTAGTTCGCTATATAATCCTGCATGGTCTTGCCCGTCTGCTTTTTAAAATAACGTCCCAGGTAGGCAAGGGAGATCCCGAACGACCCGCTGATATGTTCGGCCTTGAGCCTTTCCGGATCATATATATTGGCATGAATATACTGTATGATATCCAGGGCTTTTTCTTCTTTATTATCTTTGGTGAACGCCTCCGGCATGAACATCTCGATGTTCCGCGCCACCACGACGATCAGGGCGTTGACCATGCCTAAAATGAGCTTTTCCCAGCAGGGGTCCCGGTTCACCTGCTCCCGGATGATACCCTCTACCATGGCATGTACCAGGGGCCTGTCGGTTTCGTTCCGGACAACGGGCCCGGGACGCTGGTTGGCATTCTGCAGAAGGAATTCCAGACGCTGGACATTGTCCTTCACCAGCCCGTTGTTCTTTATATAAATGTCGTTGAATCGCAGGAAAAAAAAGGTGGTGGTCGTCTCGATGCCAAAACAATGCTTGTCCTCCGTACCCAGCAGGTACAACTCGCCCGGCTGATAGGGCATCATGCTGTCGTTGATCCTGTGCTTGCCCGTGCCGGACAGAATGTATACCAGCTCGAAAAAGGCATTTTGCCGCGCCCTTCTTGGGAAATCAGTAAGGGTTTCCACGGAAATATTAAAAGGCTCGTACAGTTGATTTTTAACCATGATGTAAAATTACAATAAAACTGGAAAAATTGTACAAATGAATGTGTCCACTTACGGCCTGGCGGTCCTCCTGTTCACCCTTTCCTCCTGCGGCCGCCCCCGGCCGGAAGACCTCCCTTCCTTCCCCGTTGAGATCGACATCGCCCGGGACACGATCCTCCATACACCCAACGGAGCGCTCATCCACCTATCCCCCCATGCCCTGGCAGCCGGCGACGCCAGCAGGGTCCACCTCATCATCCGCCAAAACGAAGACTTTATCGATATTGACGCCGCGAAAGGCCAGCCGGTGACATTCAGCGACGACATAGGTATCGCCCTGCCGGCCGCCGCCCCCACACAACATAAATATGTGTATAAAGGAACCCGTGACCCGGACGGCAAGCTCCGGTTCTGGAAGGACCCGCAGCCCCTGTTCGGCTTCCCTCCATCCAAAGAGTTCATGCACGGCAAGGTGTTGTTCTCCCATAACTGCAGCGCCTGTCATAACATTTTCATCGATTTCGAAATTGACCCCATTCACGGCACAACCCAGCGCCACTCCCGCCAATGGCTGATCGCATTTACCAGGGACAATGAAAAACTAAGAGCCTCCGGTGACCAGTACGCCAACGCCCTTTATAACCAGTACAATCAGAGTCCCATGCCCGCCTTCACCCAATTGTCGGATGCGGACATAGATGATATCTACCGGTACATAGACGAATACCGCTTCCAGCAACACCATCCCTTCCCGGACAGTGTGCTGGAAAATCATCCCAACGGTTATTATCAGTTTACCATACACGAACCCGGCTGGTATCATGTCGACACCCGCCCCCC
>DASZWE010000209.1:0-8829 GCA_035546735.1 Puia sp. | reverse complement strand
TGCCATCGAAATGGATAAGCTGCGCGCGCTGCTTTGCATACTCCTTACTAAGCAATCCTTTCATCGGCTGTTGGCCCGTGGCAAACGCCGGATCGCCATAGTAAAAGTCCCTGTCGGCAAAGCTGAGGCTCATGGCCTGGTACAGGGTCTGGATATAACGGGTGCTGTTATAGCCCATCGACTTGAGATCAAAATTCTCCAGGATATTCAGGCTTTGCAATAAGGAGGGTCCCTGTGACCATTGTTGCAGCTTATAGACCTCGATGCCTTTGTAATTGGTATGGAGAGGCTCTTCTTCGACAGGTTTCCATTTTGCCAGGTCATCGAGCGTTATAAGGCCACCCTGCTCCTGGCAGCCGCGGACAAATTCTTTTGCGATGTCACCTTTATAAAAACGCTCACAGGCGGCATAGATGGCTTCCTTGCGGCTCTTTTTTTGTTTCAGGGCATCCTGTTCCGTCTCGACCATTTTGGTCAGGGTCTCCAACAGATCCTTTTGGACAAAGATCTCGCCGGCCTCGGGCGCTTCTCTTTTTTCTCCGGGATGGGTAAGGAAAAGCGCCTTGCTGTAAGGCCATTCCTTGAGTCTTCGTTTCTGCGCCTCGAAGCTGTTGGCGGTCTGCGCCTCGATGGCATATCCTTTGGCCATCTCCATGGCAGGGGCCAGCACATCTTTCAGGCTCATGGTGCCATATTCGGCCAGCATATAGCATAAGCCACCGGGGGTACCGGGCGTGACTGCTGCCAGCGGTCCGTATTCAGGCGGGAAGTTGAAGCCTTTGCTTTTGAAGAAGGCGGGTGTGGCGCCTGTAGGGGCATAACCCAGGGCATTGATGGAAAGGACCTTCCCTGTCTTGGGGTTATAGATAATAGCCTGGGTCTCGCCGCCCCAGGACAAAACGTCCCACATGGTACATACAGCGCCCAGCATAGCACAGGCGGCATCCACCGCATTGCCTCCTTTTTGAAAGATCTGTGCGCCGGCTTCGGCGGCGAGGGGCTTACCCGTAACGGCCATCCAATGTGTGCCATGCAACGGAGGCTTTTGCGTCTGTTGGGCCGACACAAAAAAATGACTCAGGATAAGAGCCGGAAGAATGCAGCTATTTCTCATATTGGAGGAATTTTAACGCTCACGGTTCCCCCACCCCACCAGGAACCCCGAATTTGACGACCGCAAAACCGCTCCTCCCAAAATAGTTGTTATACGGTATGACCACCTCGTCATCGGAGATCTGGCGCGCCTGCTGGAACTGCAGGATGGTCTTGAACTTCCAGAACATAGGACTGATGGCGTCGCTGAGCACATCTCCTTTGGGATCCAGCACGGTGGTGCTACCGTAGGGAGTCTCATTCCGGAAGAAGCTGTTGTACAGCAGGAAAAGCCTGTCGCCCCTGGGAACAGCAAAGTACGAAAGGTTGGGAGAATTCAGCTCCGTGATCTGCTCCTTGCTGAGCATAGCGCTCCAGCAGCTGTCGGTCCGCCGGCAGGGAAAATAGAATATACCAAGATCGCCCCGCAGATGTTCCAGCCCCAGTCCGCAAAGAGACGGAAAACGCGCATATCCATCGTGCAAGGCGGGTGACCGGACAGCCTTCTCGGGTATATTGGTACTGGTGGGTATCATTAGCGCGGAAGGATCCCATTGCTGATCCATGGTGCCCTCGTCGTCGTACCATTCTGTAAAGGGTCGTCCATATTCTTTTAGCAGCATAAACCCATTCCCATTCACGGCAATAAAGCTTTCCTTCGTCAGGTTCTCGTCCCGGACCTTGCCGGGTACCAGCGTGCTGAACCGGTAGGAGCTGTCGAAGTCAAAGGCCTTTTGCTTCATAGAATAATGCACGACATGTACATTCTTCAGCACATCGTAGTGGAAGGTGGATAATATGGCGGCAGTGACTTCTTCCCGCTGATTGTCGATGGCGAGGTTGACATCCTCCATACCCGAATTCAACGGCAGGCCTATCTGTTTCATGGTCATCACGGAGTCCATGGCGTTGAAGTGGAAGAGAAGGAAGAAGTTGGCATCGGTGCGGGATGGCGACATCATCAGCCATTGCCCGTTATCGGCCAGCTTCACGGGGCTATTGGTATAATTCTCCAGGGGGTAATTCGTAAAATCATCTTGTATAAAAGGCTGGGTAATATTGGGGCTGGCATACACCCGGCGGGACAGCAAATGCCAGTCCTGGTCGAAGAGCAGCGCATGGAGCTTGGGGGGATAGGAAGTGATGGACTGGAATCCCAATAGCAGGATCAGATGTCTGTCCTCACTGCGGACGAGGAGCCAGCTGTTGCCGGACTCGTTGAAGGGCAGGGAGTCCAGGATGCGTCCCCGGCCCACGAGCGTGCCGTCCGGCTCAAATCGTCTCACATAGAAGCTCGTCTTCCGCTGCCCCCCCAACACTATCAGCTGGTCGAATGCATTGTCACCTGGTATCAGGTACTCTTTCTGCGTTGCATCCGTAATGTTAATGGAAGGGAAGGTGTTCACCGGCTTCATCCGGGCATCGTAAATGTCAAAGGTCTGACCCTCCGTCTCACGAGGGTCCACCGTCCGGGCTGTCGTCCTTCGACGGTGCGTGGATTGCATCCAGTAATAATCCCCTACTTTCCCCACCAGCTCGGTACGAATGGTCCACCGGTCGTTGACTGGCTCACAATACATTACTCGTTGTGCTGACAGGTAGGGGATGCCCGCAAACGGCAGTAGCGCCGAAGTTAGGTATACCCAGAACCTCATGTGAATCTGTTTTAGGTCTTGATGTAAATATGGAATCCTGCTTAAATTAAATGTACGATTTCGCACACTTAAATTTGGCTTTTTTATATGGATAAAATTCCATATATTAAGAAGTTGGGTTGGAGCACTCATAATTCCCGTAGTGTACGCTGCTTTCTCTTCCAATAATTACCTATATAAAAAGGCGTGCCAGTAAGTAACAAGGCAAATCCCCAGAAGACGATATCCTTCCCTGCGCCGAGGATGGCAAAGAGGGAGAATGTAAATGCCAGGCTCGCGGGGACCAATACACGAAGCCAGCCTTTTACATTGGAAGGAGGTCTTTTTTCCATCACGGTAATGACATAGCCCGCGCTGACAAAGAGGAATGGAAGGACGGAGGTCATGGTGGCCATCAACGTCATGAACTGGAATTGTTCTACCAGTCCTTTGGTATAGTTCATCACCATGATCACGGATACCAGCACACTGGAGACGATGATCCCACGGGCGGGCATGCCTCTCTTATTTTCTTTCTCGAAGGCAGGCGGGAATAGTTTGTCCCTGCTGATGCTGCGAACGATCTGTCCCTGCATGAGGGTCCATCCATTCAGGGCGCCAAAGGCGGCTACAGCCACTCCCGCCGAGACCCAATAGCGCGCCTGCGGTCCTGCGATAATGGCTGCCGCATCGGAATAAGGCGTGACGGTATGTTGTAGCTCATCGGCGGAGAGGATACCCATCACGCTCATAGCCCCGAATACATATACGAGTGTCGTGACCAGCGTGCCCAGCATGGTGGCCCGGGGAACATTCTTTTCCGCATTGTCGATGCTGCCTGCGGGAATGGTGGCGCACTCCACACCCAGGAACGCAAAAAGGGTCAGGGAAGATGCGCTGGTGATGGCCTGGAACGTAGAAATTCCGCTGCGGTTGAAGGGGAGGAAATTACCCCACCGGATAAAAAAGAGGCCCACTACCGCCACGAATACCAGCGGCGCCAGCTTTAAGATCGTGGTGATGAGCTGTACCTCGCCGGTGGACTTGATACCATGGTTGTTCACCCAGGTGAGCAGCCAGATAGCTCCGAGACCCGTGATGACGGCCAGCGCGGGATGGGTGGACAAGGCAGGGAAAAAAGTGCTGAGGGCGCTGACAAACGCTACCGTCAAGGCGGCATTGGTACACCAGATGGATATCCAGTAGCCCCATGCCATCAGGAAGCCGGGGAAGTCACCGAACGCATGACGGGTATAGGCATAGGGACCTCCATCCATATTGGGCAGGAGCTTGCTGGTCTCACTGAACATATAAGCAATGAAAAGAGCGCCTATGGCGGAAAGCAGCCAGCCTAAGAGGCTTATACCCCCGAAGGAGGCAGTGGCCGCCGGCAATAAGAAAATGCCCGCTCCGATCATGTTGCCCACAACGAGGGAGGTGGCGGTCCATAAGCCCAGTTTATTTTTCATTGGTACGTGAATATAACCCCTGTTCCTGCCCTGGGAAAATCTTTCCGTCTGTGGGAGCAAAATTAACTTGAGTCAAGCCTGACCAGCACATTCATGGCAACAAATTGAATATCACAAGATATTTATTATCAAACAATTATGCATTTATTTTCAAAAACTTCCCTGGTCCGTCCTGCACCGGCACAAGGATTGTATTTACATAATCGGTTTTTCATAGGATATTGGATTTAAAGACGGGGCTGGATTTCTATCCTGGCCCTTTTTTTTGTCTGGCACCGTGGTCCGTCTTTATTTTCCGGCAGGTTCAAGCCTTATAATATGTTTCACGGGCCTGGCAGTGGTATAAATTTGATTTATCAACACATCCATCTGCCGCTGCCAGCCCTCACGGACGGCCGCAAAACGGGCATTCCGGTAATTATCCCTCTTCGACGCTACCGCCCAGTCCTTACCGGCATACACTTCCACAGAATCCTGCGCAGCCTGGTCATCCTGGTACATCATTTTCTTATTCCGGAAAAAGTCAAACTGCAGCCAGTAGTAAGAACGCAGGTGCGATTCCAATGACATCCTTTCTTCATTCAACAAGAGGACGCTGACGGCCTGCTGGTATTGCGGGGTGTTTTTCAGCGTGGCCATATTGATCCCTTTCCCCAGCACATCGCCGTTATAGTCCCCTACGCGTTTGCCATCGATGCTCAAGGTATAGTTACCGCTGCCCAGCCCTTTCACCTGCAGCAGCTCCTGGTTGAACTCCTCTTCAAAAGGTATCACCTTGAACGCATCGGCCTGCCGTTGGGGGTTCTCCCATATGCGTGACACGGTATCGGCAGGATATGGCAGTGAATTGGCCAGATAATCGAACTGAACGGCTCCTTTGTTCCGGACAACATTGGACACCTTGCAATTGTCCGATGCCAATACCTGGCTCGTCCGGGCGTCGACATCCACGGCCGCTACCTTTTTTCCTGCCAGTCCCTGCGCCCTGAGGAATAACCAGGCCATTACAAAATGTCCCATATTGCCGGGATGGATACGGTCATTGCCGGTGAGCGTAAATGCAGGGTTTGTCTTTTGCTCCCTTTGCTCTATCTCCGTCATGGGATGAAAGAAGTCTACCCATCCCCAGTTATTTGCTTTGGCGGCCTCCTGCTGGAATCTGGTTATCCGCTCCATGGCAAGACTCTTTTTGGGAAAGAGGTTTTTGGGATTCTTTACCGTCTCATCATAAGGGGAGGAAGAAACCAATACTTTCCTGGCGCTCGTATAGGCTTTCAATTTTTGCCGGATCAGCACGAAGTTATCATACGACTCCTTTACATGGGCGTCGGCAAAAGAGTCAGCCTTATTGCCAAGAAATTCGAAATAGCCCGTATCGTTCATCCCGAATGTCAGCGAGATTACTGTTGGCTTGCGACTAAACACATCGTCGTGCAAACGGGCCAGGATATTGTTCGCACGGTCGCCTCCGATGCCGACATTGTAGACGGTAATGGGCATATCGGGGTAATGCAGCATATAGTACAGCCAGATATACGATTCATAATAGCCGGCCTCCGTGATGCTGTTGCCTACAAAGGCCACCCTGTCTCCTTTTTCAAATGGTCTTACCTGACCCTGGCACTCCCGGTACACCAGGATGCCGAGTAATAGAAATAACTTCTTCATATGTTAGAATTTAAATACGCGCATTGATAAATCGTATGGTTCGCACGCCGTAGCGGGGAATGCTCAAAGAACCACTCAGTTTTTTAACCTTCCGTCCATTCAGCTCTACCAGCCATACTTCGTCGGCCCGGAATCCGATTTGCAACCTGCCCTTGTCATCCCCTGCGGCGTTGAATATCCGAACCAGGAGGTCCTTGCCTTCCATCCGCATGGAAGTGATCTCCCAGCCTGGCGTGGTTGGCCGGATGAAAGAACGGGACGGTCCTTCACTCCCCAGGGTCACCACCAGCGGCTCATTCCATCGGGCCGAAGCCGCCTCCACCCCCGCCCGATCCCATCTGTCCGCATGCGGCAGCAGGGCGTAATGGATCTCCGTCGGTCCGTCGATACGATAGTTACGATAAAATATCCCATTGCCGGAATACTGGACAGTAAGCCCCAGCGGATATCCCTCTCCATGGACATAGCTGGTCGTATGATCACTGAACAGCGCCAATCCATATTTCCCGCTACGGTCCTCCACATCCACCCAGTTCAGCAGCACATTGTTCTTGATACTGTCCCACCTGTTAAAGAATGTATTGTCCAATCTGCTTTCCGTCACATCGAAAGGTGCATTCTTATATACCTTCCCCACTGTCCAGGCAGGTGGGAACAAGGCCAGCAGCTTGTACCGATCGTCATAATAAGATTTACGCATTTCCTGGTCGGAGGAGGGTCCTGCCGACTCGCCGATGCCAGGATTACCCTTCCAGTCTATGTGCAGACGGACATCGATCAACGGCTCGCCCATCGTCAGGGTCAGCTCCTGTGTAAAAGGATTACCTGCAATGGTGCCATTGATAATAACTTTTTCCCTCGGGCCATTGCCTATAACCTCGACCCTGGCCGCCGAATCCATCGAACCGCGGAACCCGCCGTTATTGTAAAAATTGCCTCTTAATCCATTGAACCCTTCACCGGCAAATTCTTTATTGCCCAGCGTCCTGGCACGCAGGCTCCTTATGATACCGCCCCGGGCAGGGTCGATGATCAGCCGGTACAAGTCTGTCTCCAGCTTATATGTTCCGTCCGGGAGCCACACTGCTGTCGCGGGTTCTGTCTTAAGGGGAGTCGCACTCCGCCCGACCACCAGGTTGGCATATCCCATGGCAGGCACATCCGCATAAAGAAGTTTTCCTCCAACCTCCACCCATTCTTTTCTGTCAACGGCCGTAGTATTGTAGACGACCATTCCCCCGGCGGCCCCAATCACCTGCTGAGCCACACTATCCGTATACCCCGTCCATCGAACGACCTTATCGGCCCATGTATCCCCATGCCGGCCATTGTACGGCACGATCCAACAATCATGATGCTGTGACAAGAGCAAAGTCCTCCATGCCGCATCCAGCGCATCCCCTGGCCACGCGGCCTGTTGCATGACACACCGCATCGCAGCCACTTTCTCCGCCTGCAGGATCTTATCCTCGGAGCTTCTCACCTCCCTGGCTATACGCTGCAGCACCTGTGATCCCCACATCAGGCTGACGAGCACATCCTCCTGTGAAAAATGCCAGGGACGGCGCCGTGAAGTGTCCGCCACCTTTTCAAAATACTCGCGCCAGGTGGCATACTTCGAAGGCTCGTACACCTCCCGCTGCCCGCGCCGGGGATGCAACCACGGTCCATATGCCCACCCCGCATCCTGCAAGGTCATCCCCACGGGATGTGGTATACCCGCGGCCAGCGCTCCCTTCACATACGCAGGTGCATTCTCAAACGCTATGGTCTGCCAGGTACTGGCAGGCTGCAACGCTTCCATACCATACCGCGGCACGGTGAGGATACTGCTCCCATCCGGACCGATCCAATCCACCAGCTCGCCGCCAAATGCTCTTGTATATCCGCCCCAACAGGTATTAGGGTTCTTCAACGACGCATATTTGAATCCGTAGGAACGCAAGAGCTGCGGCAATGCGCTGGTAAAACAAGGCTCCTCCGAAGAATAGGTGGTGAATTGTATGGAAGGGAAATGCTCCCTCAGTTTCTTCATCCCATAATAAAATTGCCGGATGATACTCTCCCCCGATACAGTATACAAATAGCTCTGCCCATAACAGGGATTGATATACTCGACCCTTCCATCCGGAACAGCCATCAGCTTCCGGAAATCCTCATAGGCCGCCGGGTCATGCACTTTTATCGTGTCCCAGGACTCGGGCTCCAGCTCGAGGTTGATCCGCCAATCGGGGAATTGCTGCAGCTTGTCCACCATAAAGCGTGTCTGCCAGGACGGGATATGTCCATAGATGCCGCCATGATAACCATCGATGAACCAGGCGGTCTGGCCGGTGGAGCGGGCCACAAAGGCCAGCAAAAATGCAATAAAAATACTTCGTTTCATTCTTTCCAATTATCTGTCCGAAAAGGCACGGCAGGCAGCCGACTACTACATTAACCTCGAAAGTATCTTCATAATTTCTTACCTTGAATTATACGCCTGCGCCAACACCTGGTACCCACCTCCCTGTAGCAGCGCTTCATCAAATTCTATCCTTATCTCCTTGCTTTCACCCTGCAATAGCGTAAAATAATTGTCATCCATCAGAGCCGGCAGGATGCGCTCCCCATCCTTTGTCCTCACCGCCTGCACCCGCACCGCAAAAGCCACGGACTTACCCGCATTCGTGACGGTGGCTGTGATCACGGCCTTGCCGTTCTCCCGTTGCAGCTGTTGTTTTACCCGCAGCCGGGCGGGGGCCAGGGTGTTGAGTCCGGTGTAATCATTCGGCTGGCTGCCTCTCCAATAGAAATTGTCGGAGACGACCGTCCCGCTGCCATTCTTCAGGGACAGCCGTATAAAATGTACAGGGCTGATGTCCATGCTAAATCCAAGATCAAAACAAGCTGTGGCGGCATTCGATGGAGCATCGACGACCACATGCTTCCCCAGGCCGGCAACCGGTTTCCCATCCATGTTATAG
>DASZWE010000208.1:0-6870 GCA_035546735.1 Puia sp. | reverse complement strand
GAATGATATGGCTATCCTTGTTCCCGGGTGATTCAACTATTTTTGAATAGGCCCTTAGCTGCTGGTTAAAATTGTCGGCGGACATGCCCGGCGGCAGCAAAATGTAACAGCCGAACTCGGCCGCAGTAGCGTCCCAATCAGTAGAGCTTGCAAAATAGCCGTCAAAAAAGGTTCCGAAAGATACGACAAGCTTTAGCTGAAAGTCCGTATTGGCAGGTATGGTCGAAAGAATACCCGAAACTTTCAATATATCCGTGCTGTGGCTCCATATAGACCCACCTGATTGCAGTGAGATGGTCTTCCCGATCGCAGACCTCCAGTCGCCAAAATATTTTTCGGCAATTTCTTTTGTGATCAGGACATTGTTGCGGTCTTTTAGCGACGCATAAGAACCCGCAAGCAGCGGGAAATCGAATATTTCGAAGAAAGAAGGCCCCGCGTAAAATACACCGGTCTCTTCTTTGAATTTCTTTACCGGCAATCCATTATCGTCAAGCACATCCAGCTGATCGCTATGACTTGCACAGATGGGCGCTACCTGTTCTATTTGAGGGAAGGCAGCTCTCAATCCACGAGGCATTGGATAAGGGATGCCTTTCCCATACATAATAGTAGCCGCATCCGCATGATGATATTCAGTCAACACACGATAAATACGATCTTTCTTTGGGTGAAAGTTGTCGAAGCTCGTTTGAAATTGTATAATGATAAAGATCATCATACAAACCGCTATACCGATAGCAAGCCCGGCAATATTGATAATAGCATAGCTCCCGTTCCGGACGAGACTTCGGGATGAGGTCTTGAAATAATTGCGTATCATGCCTATACAATTATAAGGAGGATTGAATTGGATCGATCTTATAAACGCTGGTCTGAAATGCTTCAATACATTCCACAAAAATTGCCGGCGCGCCTTTGCCGGCGAATGCTCATGCCGGCGGAGAAAGATCTCGGTAAGATCTCCTTCGATCTCGTCCAGGCAATCTTCCCGGCAGAACCAACGGAGAAACAGCAATGGCCATTTGGGAGGTCTCGTTCTCATCGGAAGGATATTTTAGGGATCATCTTGTATAGCCCGGTGCGCAGCTCATATTGACTGTCGAGCACGCGCTTTCCTAAAAAAGTAATAACATAATACTTTTTTCTTCTGCCCCCCCTGTCTTCAGTAATGCCCCCGAATCGTGATTTGACAAATCCCTTCCCTTCCATCCGTTTGAGGGCGACATGAATGGCGCTGATATTGATGTTTTTCGATAATTTTTCGACGAGGTTTTCCTGGATACTCACCCCGTAGGCTTCATCATGTAAAGCAGCAACCATTAGGAGCACCAGTTCTTCAAATTCACCGATGGAAGGGTGTTTCATTGTAATATTTACTTAACAAAAGTAAATATAATTAATTATTGGTGATATCCCGGACATAGCTTCCAGCGTCCCTCGGAGACGACCTCGACAGTTCCGTCTGACACTTTGATAGCGGTTTGGTCGTCAATCAGGTAGGATGGCATAGGTATGGTAGCGGCCAATTTTTCCAGGTTGGCCAGGGAGTTGAGGAGTAGCTTCATGATTTCCGGCTTATTTATGCTGTCTGAACAGCCACTCCATCATCAACGGATCGCTGTACGCCCCCAGCCATGAAAAATGCCCCACCTCCGGGTACTGCGTGAACCCGGGATGGGCGCCGGCGTTCGTTAACGCTTCAAACATGGCCAGCCCGTTCAATGGATTGACGGCTGGGTCCTCCGCTCCATGGTAGATCCACATTGGGATATGCGCTATCGACGCAGCTCGCGAAGTATCACCTGCCCCACACACGGGTACCGCCGCGGCAAAAAGATTGGGATATCGTTCGAGCGCATCGTAGGTCCCATAACCTCCCATCGAGAGCCCGGTGATGTATATCCGGTTCGTATCCACCGGCATCTTCGTCTCCAGTTCGCGGATAAGCCCAATGAGCAGTCGCATGGGCTTGCTCGGCTCGGCATTCAGCGTCATTCGTTTCCTATCCTTGTCCTGCGTCAGGTTGCTCCAGGTCTCATGCTCGGGGCACTGCGGCGCAATGACAATCGCTGGATGCGCGAGCATATTCTGGTCGGTGGCGAAGTTCATCACTCCCCACTTCAGCTGCGCGTCATTATCACTGCCCCGTTCCCCTGACCCGTGCAAAAAGATCACCAACGGATATTTTCTTTGCCGGTTGGCATCGGGAAATAATTGACGATAGAACAACGTATCACCCTTTTCGATATACTTTTCGCGGCTGAACCGTGAAGGCTGGGCTTGCGCCAGGCAGGCCGCCATGACGCATACGAGAAATGCTGGCAATATTTTCATAATGCCTAATTTAAGCTACTTTTCCGCTAATCCCGCCGCTGACCCGGTATTTTATCGGATCAAAATCACCGTTCCTCCCCGCTGCACCGGATCTCCCTTATAATCTATGCCGCTGACCTTCCAGACAAAGACGCCCGGCTCCCCCAGCCTCCCCCCGATAGAGCCATCCCAGCCAATACCCGGGTCCTTGGTATAAAAGACACGTTGGCCCCACCGGTTCCAGATGGCAAAATATCCGAAGGCCTTCATCCCGATGGGTATAGCCCTTAACACATCATTGTGACCGTCTCCATTGGGGGTAAAGGCATTGGGGACAAATATATTCGCCTCGCTATAAACTTTTATGGAGATGCTGGCGGTAGCTGAACATCCCTCGCCTGTAGCCGCCGTCACGGTATAGGTAGTATTTTTTACGGGCTGGGCTACAGGATCCTGTGAAGAGGGATTATCGAGGCCTTCCGGGGGGCTCCACTGCCAGCTATTGAAACCGCTGTTGCTTACGTCTTCAGCATGGAGGATAAAAGACTGGCCAACAAGGAGGAAGGTGTCCACACCGGCAGATAAGACGGGCGCAGGACGGACGACCACATTCACCGACACAGTCTGTTGACAGGTGCCATTCCGGGCCGTCAGCGAATACGTGGTGGTACTCGCCGGGGATACCGTCGGCTGGAGAAGACTCGGATCATTCAGACCTGTAGCAGGCTGCCATGTGAAAGACGTGCCATTGGAAGTGGCTTTGATGACAGCCGAATTTCCCTCGCACACCGCTACCTCCGGACCGGCATCCACCGTCAGATCATTATTTAGACGTACGGAGTCCGTGGCTGTAGCACTGAGACCGCTGGCATCTTTGACCGTCACCGTATAGCTGCCCACGGGTAAAGAGGAAAAAACAGGAGACGATTGAAAATGCACGCCGTCCCGGGAATAGGTATAGGGTCCGGTGCCCCCGGACGTCGCGACATTGATGGAACCATCGCTCTTTCCGCAGCCGGCAGCGGTGGATGTAAGGGTCGCCTTGAGACACCGTTGGATTATTTCGCCGTCCTGGTCGCCGATGCAGCTCTTGGCATCTTTTACATGGGCTGTAAACTTCCCCACGGGTACGTTGCTAAAAACATTCCCTGCCTGGTAGTTCACTCCATCCAGGCTGTATTGCAGTGGCGCCTCTCCCCCTGTCGCCTGGATGGTTACAGTCCCCCCCAGTCCGCCGCAGTCCGCATAATGCGTTGTCACGGCAACGACAGGAGCCACCGGATTGACAAGCGCCACGTCAGTGGTGGCGGTGAGTCCATTGGCGTCTTTGACGGTGGCCTTATAATTACCTACAGGCAGGGAGGAGAAAACAGGAGATGACTGGAATTTGACGCCGTCCACCGAATACACATAGGGCGATGTGCCACGAATTGCCTGCACCGTAATAGTGCCGTTGGAATGAAGACAATCGGGGTTCTCCACGGTGGCAGTTACAGCCGGGCCCGGACAATTACCCCCCACCGTCACATCGACCTGGTGTCTGTTGTTGGAAGCATCCTTCACCATGACAGTATACACACCGGAAAGAAGTCCCGCAAATACATTGCTCGACTGGAAATTTATGCCGTCGATGGTGTATTGGTAAGGCGGCGCTCCGCCAATGGCATTAGCCGTGATTTTCCCATCGGGTGACCCGCCGCAGGTCATGTCCGTCTCGGTGCCGGTGAGACTGAGACCACAGGAATAGCCCAGCGTATAGGAAAAGAGAGATACCTGCCCTCTGCCATCCCTCACATGGATAGTATAAACCTTCCCGGAAAGTCCCGTAAACTTACCGCTGCTCTGGTAATTCGTTCCATCCAAAGAATAGGTATAGGGGGGATTCGCATCATGGGTTTCTACCGTGATAGTCCCATTGTCATTGCTGCAGGTGGCGTTGGTCCCGCTGACAGTCAGGGAAACACAGCCATACAGTGTATAGGAGACGCCATAGGTGCACCCTTTCTTATCGACTACGGATAGTCTGTAATTTCCGGGAGTAAGGTTATTGAACGTGGGAGAGACCTGCCACCCACCCCCTCCTAAACTATAGGAATAGGGAGGCGTTCCACCCGAAGCATTTAAGGTAAGGCTTCCATCCTTGGTAGTACAGCCGGTGGGCCGTTTAACGTTGATGATAGTCGCGGTAGGCGGACTCCCGTTGTTGTCGACATTGGCCGTAGCGCTGACGGTAGCGCCGGTGGCGTCCTTCACATCGACGGTATGGGCCCCGGCGTTGGCAGAATGATAGCCGCTGCGTTGCCAGGGGCCGCCGTCAAAAGAATAGCTATAGGGCGCCACGCCGCCCGAAGGGTTGACGGTGATCATTCCATTGCCGGAAGCACAGGAAGCAGGAGTCGTAGTAATGTCGAGCTGGAAGGCGGCGAGGGGGACGGCGCCCGTTGCAGGTGTGGAAGAAATTACCCTTTTTTCAGGCGCATGCCTGTGTCCCTGGCTCATAACTAGGGAAGGCCAGTAGCATAATGAACTTAATAATGCTATGAGCAGAATGGGTTCCCTGGACGGCATATACGGGGGCATTCAAAAACCGGGCCCCGTCGCATTGCCAATCCCCGTCAGACCTTTTTGGTAACACCCACGGCATTCCAGCCTTTCGGTCCTCTTTCAACCGTATAACTCACCAGATCACCTTCCCTGACAGGATAGGTAGTCTGATTAATATGAAAAAAAACCTTCATGCCATCATTTTGAAGGATAAAGCCAAAGCCCTTGGCCCCGTCAAAATAGTCGATCTTCCCTGCTTTAACGGGGTCTTCGGCCTCTTTCCTTTGTGGCACACCGATATCGATATCTTCCGCATTGACAGGTTTTCTTTTTTCGGGGTCAGGCGGGGTTGAAGAAATATTACCATTTTCGTCAACATAGGCCAGCATATCGTCGAGGGTCTTGCCTTTCGCCTGGTTTGCCCGGCGCTCTTCCATTTTTTCCCGCTTTTCGCGCTTTTCCTTTTGACGCTGCTTTTCTTTTTCCCGCTTACTAGAGGATTCTTTGGGTCTCGCCATAACTTTTCTGGGTTTACTTGCTATACTATTACCACCGGTTCTTCCTAAATCCGCCACCGCCGCCACTATTGCCGCGGAAAGACTTTTCTTCCTTGGGCCTGGCCTCCATCACTTTAATGTTGCGTCCCTCGACCGTGGCGTCATTAAGCTCCGCTATGGCCTTTCTGGCCGCCGTCTCGTCTTTCATTTCGACAAAACCAAATCCCCTGGATTGACCGGTAGCTTTGTCATTGATGATCCTGGCTGAAGCAACTTCGCCATAAGGTTCAAAAAAACTTCTCAGGTCTTCATCCTGAACATTAAAACTAAGATTAGAAACATATATGTTCATACCGTAACAATTAATAATGATAGTTGACTGAGAAAAGCAAAAAGTAAACGATTATAGTCCGGGCAGGATAATGGCCGTTACTGGATGCGAGGCTCAAAATAGTTCGGTGAAGGTAGCCCTTAATTTCAACATTATCGCCAATATTTTGATAAAATCAATGTGAACGTTTGGCTTCGGCCTCAACACGATATATATCCCCATCATCCGTAATGGCATAAAGCGCATTATCCGAATAAGCTACATCCCGGAATCGTTGTTTTTTATCTGTAAGAAGCCGCTCTTCCCCTACCACCCTGTTATTCCGGATGATAAGACGATCCACATGCTGCCCGCTGAGACAGGCCACGAATAAATTATTCTTCCATTCCGGAATGCCGGCGCCCTTGTAAAAACAGATGCCGCTTGGGCTGACAACGGGATCCCAATAATACACCGGCTGTTCCATTCCCGCCTTTTGCTGGATGCCTTCACCCACCTTGTCGTTCGAGTACTCGAGACCATAGGTGATCACCGGCCAGCCATAGTTCTTGCCGGGACGGATAAGGTTTATTTCATCGCCGCCACGAGGACCGAATTCGGATTCCCACAATTCCCCGGTGGCCGGGTTAATGTCCAACCCCTCCGGATTCCGATGACCACGAGAAATTATTTCCGGCTTGCCGGCCTTCGTTATTTTTACGATCTTCCCCAGATAGGAATTTAAATCCTGCGCCTGCACCCTGACTTCAGGAGCGAATTTTTCGCCAAGGCTGACAAAAAGATCACCATTCCTGTCAAAAACAAGCCGGGAGCCAAATTGCAAATTACCTTTTGTCGCCGGTGTGGCCCGGAAGATCACCGCAATATTGTCCACCTTACCTTCCGCCTCATTCAGCTTCCCTTTGGCAACGGCCGTCACGCTTCCCGACTCATATTTTTCTGAATAGCTCCAATAAATGATCTTATTACTGGTCCACGCAGGATCGAAGGCTACATCCAGTAACCCACCCTGCCCGGCATACACGACCTCCGGCAAGCCGGTGATCTTTTTGACCAATGCGCCATTTTTATCATGGATCTCCATGGTACCCGACTTGAGGGTCACCATCAGCCTGCCGTCAGGCATGGCCACAATGGCAAAGGGATTGCCCAGCCTGCTGGCGATTTTCTCTACTTTGTACG
>DASZWE010000207.1:0-7550 GCA_035546735.1 Puia sp. | reverse complement strand
CGCTGGATCATGCGCCTGCGCATTATTTGAAAGTAAAATTTGTGGGGACGGCGGGTAATATCAATGGCCTTGGCGCGATGGTCACGATCTTTTATGACAAGGGACGCCGGCAGGTGTGGGAGAATGCACCGGTGCGGGGGTATCTGTCCTGTGTGGAGGGCAATGTACAGTTTGGGTTGGGAGCGGTGACGAGGGTGGATTCTGTCGTCGTGGACTGGGTAGGGGGCCGCAGCCAAAAGCTGGTGGGAGTGGGGGTGGACCGGGTGTTGACGGTATATGAAAAGGATGCGGGGAGCATGCCGGATCGGAGGCTGCCGGCGGGGCCGGCGGGTGTGTCCTTGTTCACGGATATTACTTCGGGTGTTGGTCTCCATTATATAGACCGGAAGCCGGACTTTATCGACTTCAACCAGCAGAAGCTGCTGCTGCATAAATTTTCGGAATATGGACCGGCGCTGGCGGCGGGGGACATCGATGGGAATGGTTATGACGATATTTGTGTGGGTGGCGCCGCGGGGGTACCCGTAAAATTCCTGCTGCAACAGCCGGGGGGAACTTTTATCGAAAAGGCTCTTCCACCGTTGACGGGGCCTGATGTGCGGCTGCCTACGAATATGGGGATATTGCTATTCGATGCGGACGGTGACGGGGATCCGGACCTTTATCTGGCGGCGGGCAGTGATGAGTTTGCCGCGGACAGCAAAAATTATGAAGACAGGCTTTTTATCAACGACGGCGCGGGCAATTTCACGTATAGCCCGAACGCGCTGCCTGTCAATTATACCAGCAAAAGCTGTGTGAAGGCGGCTGATATGGATGGGGATGGGGATCTTGACCTATTTGTCGGCGGGCGTGTCGTGCCGGGACAATACCCGCGGCCTGTGAGCAGCTTTATCTATCGTAATGATTCAAAGGATGGAGTGGTGAAGTTTACGGATGTCACCCGTGAGGTGGCGCCGCAGCTCGTCGATGCGGGATTGGTCTGCGATGCGTTATGGACGGATTTTGACAACGACGGATCTCCGGACCTGGTGCTGGCGGGAGAATGGATGGCGCCGGCCTTCTATCATAACGATCATGGGCGGCTGGTGAATGTAACGGCAGGGACGGGGCTCGGCGGGCACGTGGGCTGGTGGAACAGCCTGGTAGCGGGTGATTTCGACAATGACGGTGACATCGACTATGTAATGGGCAATATGGGGCTCAATAATTTTTACCGGGCAGACGCTGCTCATCCCGTCTCCATTTATGGCGGCGACCTGGCGCATGATGGCGGATATATTGCTGTGACCACGACCTATCTTCCGGACGGGAAGGGCGGTGTGGCGGAATACCCTGCTCAATCCCGTGACGATGTGCTGGAGCCGTTGCCCTTTTTGAAAAAGAAGTTCCTTTCCTATAAGGATTTTGGAACGGCGACCATTGCGGACCTGCTGTCTCCGGAGGATCTCGCGCATGCGTATAAACGATCTGTTACGGATCTTAATAGCTATTATATCGAGAACCTGGGCCAGGGCCGATTCGCCCTGCATGCGCTGCCATGGCAGGCACAGCTGGCGCCTTTGTATGGGATGAAGGCGGAGGATGTAGATGGGGATGGTAATCTCGACCTGGTGCTGGCGGGTAACGACTATGGCGCGGAGCCATCGTTGGGTCATTCGGATGCCATGAATGGGCTTGTGATGCTGGGTGATGGAAAGGGGCATTTTATGCCGCAGACCATTCTTTCCGGTGGTGTTTATCTGCCAGGTAATGCGAAGGCGCTTGTAAAGCTGCGTCGGGGGAGGGATAAGGAGCTGATCGCCGCTGCGCAGCATGGAGGACCGTTGCTTGTCTTTTTGAAAAACGCTCCGGGCCGGCTGCTGGCTGTCAGGCCCGGGGACAGATATGCTTATATTTTTTATAAGAACGGTGCAAAAAGGAAAGAGGAGTTTTATCATGGGGATTCGTTCCTTGGCCAGTCGGTAAATTTCCTCGAGTACAATGACAAGGTCGATCATATCGAGATAACAGACAGGCAGGGACGTACGAGGAAACTATAAAAGGTGGGCCGTCCGGGCAGACGTTTTGCGAAAATCGAACAAACGGTGTATCGAAACCGTACCGTTTTGTTTACCTCATTTGTTATTAAATATTTGGTTATTAATTCGTTGTATGATTGGCATTTCTTTCGCGGCCCGATCAGTCTAACAACCAACTGCACATGTTCCGAAAAAATCTCCTGATCGCCGTCCGATCGCTCAGAAAAGACCTCTCCTATGCTGCGACCAATGTCGTTGGTCTGACCGTAGGGATCACTTGTTGTCTGCTCATTCTTTCTTTTGTGAGATATGAGCTGAGTTTCGACAGTTTCCATACGAAAAAGGATCGTATCTACCGGGTGAATTATGATGTGACCATGGGAGGAGCGCAAACGGTGTCTCCTTCCGTACCGGTGTTTGTTGCACCCGTATTGAAGAGCAAATTTCCTGAAGTGGAGGAGGCGACGCGTTTCTCGCCGGAATGGGTTCCCAGGACCATACGGCATGGCAATGTAGCGTTCGATGAAAATAATTTCTGTTATGCTGATCCTACCTTTTTCAAGGTTTTCGATTTTAAGCCAATCGCCGGGGATCTGCGAACCGCGCTCGACAAACCCAATACGCTGGTGATCACGCAATCAATGGCGCAGAAGTATTTTGGTAAGAGCGATCCTGTCGGGCAGGTGTTGCTCTTTAACAATAAGAAGCAGTTCACCGTAGCCGCGGTCATGGAAAATGTACCGGGGAATTCTCATTTCACTTTTGATTTTCTTACTTCTTTTTATAGTACGCAGGGTTTTGACAGCTCTGAGAAAAAGGAAGAATGGAACAATCCCAATTATTCCACCTATGTCTTATTGAAACCGAATTCCAACGTCGAAGCATTTTCCAAGAAGGTCGACGCCTGGGTAAATCCCGGGGGAGAAAATAATAAATCAGCCTCACGGAATTCTGTCCATTTGAGACTTGAGGCATTGAAGAACGTGCATTTCAACACGCAGGTATTCAATTACAAGAATTTGCTCGTGATCACGGATCTTAAATACATTCAGATCTTTATCACCATCGCCGTTCTGATCCTTTTGATAGCCTGTGCCAATTATGTCAATCTTTCAACGGCCAAGGCATCCGTTCGCGCAAAGGAGGTAGGCATCCGGAAGACCATCGGGGCAAGTCTATCGCAACTATTTACACAATTCATTACAGAAAGTTTCCTGCTGACGCTGGCGGCGGTGATTGTTTCTATCCTGGCGGTGAATGCGTTGCTGCCGTATCTGAATAATTTATTGGGGAAACAAATCCCTTTCAGCCTCCTGGACAGCAGCTTTTTACCCTATGTAATAGCAGGTACAATTTTAGTTTCGTTGATAGCGGGGTTTTATCCTGCCCTGGTGCTGTCGAGGTTCAAGCCGGTGGATACGTTAAAGGGCGATATTGCAAGAATGGGCGGTTCGGGTGTGTCGGTGAGGAAAGGTTTGGTAGTTTTGCAGTTTACCATTTCTGTCGGGTTGATCCTTGGGACGATCATCGTCCGAACGCAGCTGGATTTTATGCAATCCAAAAAGCTGGGTTTCGACAAGGACCATGTACTGCTCATCCACGGGAATGCGGATCTATATAATAAGCTGGATGCTTTTGCGGCCAGTCTCGGCGGCGTCAGCGGGGTACAGGATGTGGCGCTGACATGGCGCTCGCCCTTCGAGACGGTGATCGGGAATGGCTTTTCCATCAAGGCGAATCCCAGCTCCAATGATGACTGGAGCGTAGTGGGAGGCATTGCGGGCAATCAGCATTATCTGACCACGCTGGGTATCCCGCTGGTGGCGGGTAGGAATTTCGATCCGGCAAAGATCAAAAAGGACAGCACTATCAATGAGTTTATTGTAAACGAAGCGTTTCTTCGTCGTTACAGGCTAAAGCCGGAAGAGGCCATTGGCAAGCAAGTGATCCTTGGCCTTGCGGGCCCGGGTCCTATCGTGGGTGTAGTAAAGGATTTCCACACCAGCTCCATGCACGATGTGATCCAGCCCGTGGTGCTGTTCAATAATCCGCAATATTTCGGGAGTATTTTGTTGCGTGTAGGACCGGGCAATTTATCTTCTGTACTTAAGAAGATCGAGCAGGTATGGCATGCTTCAGCCCCCGCGCGGCCCTTCAATTATTCTTTTCTGGATGAGGAATATGATAGCCTGTATCGTACGGAGCAACGCCTGGGCACGCTGATGTCTCTTTTCTGCGGAACGGCTATTCTTGTGACCTGTCTTGGTCTGTTGGGACTAATGGCCTTTGTGGTGTCTCATCGCACCAAGGAGATCGGCATCCGAAAAGTGCTTGGCGCCTCCGTTTTGAATATCACCACCCTGCTGTCAACCGACCTGCTCCGGCTGGTATTGATCGCTATTGTGATCGCCTGCCCGGTGGCTTGGTATTTTATGCACCACTGGCTGCAGGACTTTGCTTACCGGATCAGTCTCAGCTGGTACCTGTTTGCGGTGGCGTCTATCGCGACCATCGTGATCGCGCTGGCGACCATAAGCTTTCAGGCCATCAAGGCGGCCGTCGCCAATCCGGTAAAGAGTTTACGGAACGAATAGTTGGGGAGTTGGCCGGTCCTGCCGTGGATAGAGCAGCGTCGGTCGGGTGCGCTGGCGAAGAGGCGTTATTGTCCAAATCCACCTATAATAATGTCCATTTCATACCCTGCCGGCGCTCGCGAGCCTGAGGGACGAATTTGCTACTATCCTGACGACGGCCATCCTGGGCAGGGATATCAGATAGGGGCATCCGGGAGCGTCTGGGGGTGCGCTTAGGAGAAATAGCCTAGTTTCTTAAGCCGAGAGTAAACAGCGCCCTTTGTTCGGCCGAAGTATTCCGCCATCGTTGCGATGGGTGCGCCGGTGTCCGCCATTGCTGTCAATTCTTTATCCAGGTCCGCTGTCCATGGCTGGTAGGCGTCTGTGTGAGACTGTTTCTTTTCCGCCCGTTGACGGGAGGCTTGCAGACGGCTGAGCCGGGCTGCTTTTCCGTTGTAGCCGGATATGACAGACCTCTTGCCGGTGTTGACGCTTTTGCCGGATGTGGCGTTCTTTCCGGGGAGGATGCTATTGCTGGTGCTGGCGTTCTTGCCCGTGGTGACGCTCTTGCCGGATGTGATGTTCCTGCCAGTGCCGGCGTTCTTGCTGGCGGCGATGTTCTTTTCAGGGATGATGTTCTTACTGGCCGGGAAGCCCCTGGGGAGCAGGGTTCCGGGTATATACAGCTTGTATCTGGCGCGCGTCACGGCCACATAGAGCAGATTTATTTCTTCATTCCATTTCGCGATATGCAGGGGCTGTCCCATTTCCTTTTCCCGGGCTTTCAATTTCTCCAGTCTTTCTTCGGTGATAAAGTCATCTACCAGGTAGACCACATCGTATTCCATGCCTTTGGCACGGTGGACGGTGGAAAAGACCATGTTTGCCCGGGACTTGTCGTCGCCTGTAATATGGAGGTCCTTCAGGGATTTGATGATGCCGTAAATTTCATCTCCATACTCCTTTACAATCTCCGCCATCATCGACAGCTGAACGTCCTCTGTTTTTTCGATGTATTCTTCCAGCTCGTCCATGTCTTTCATGGATAGGATCAGCTTATCCCGGATGCGGTCCCGCTGGTTATTATAGAGGTTCAGCACGTCATACAAGGAGGCGCCGTCGTCCGCATAGGTATAGGAGCTGATGTTCCCTTCGAAATAAATACGTTGTCCTTTTCTGTGGTCCGTAACGTATTCGATGGCTTTTAGAAGCAGGCCCAGGTTGGTTCTGGCGATCGTGGCTTTTGAGACTTCTTTGTTATCCGTCCCCCGGCCGGTGATGGTAACGGGGGTGAATTCGTGCAAGTTCTTTTTCCAGGTCAGGATGTCCGAGGCCAGGCGGGCGATGTCCTGCGGGAAACGGAAGCTGGCGGAGAGGTGAAAGGTTTTAAAGTCTGTCTTTTCCAGGGAGTTTACCGCATGCCGCCAGCCATAGATCTGCTGGTGTACGTCCCCGACGATGACCTTGGTGGCTTTCTGTTTTAGAAAAACATCGAGCATCACTCCTGAGGCGTCCTGCCCTTCATCGAAAAGAATATAGTCATAGGGTAGTATGGGATCGGAGAGCTGAAATTTCTTTAAATAGAAGTCATGGGTAATGTCGATGGTCCCTTTGTCCATTCTGGCAAGGATCTGCCGCACGCCATTTTCGATGATGGGGTAAAACTTGCCGACAAATCCCCTGGCTGCATCGTCGTGGATAGTATCCAGGTAGTCAAGGTCCTGCACTTTTGGCTTTTCGCTGTTGCAAAAGTAGGTGAGGAACCGGCTGATATGATTGGCCAGGATATATTCCGCATGCTTTTCGCCGGTGCCGGCGAGCCCGAGCAGATCGACGATCTCATATGTCTTATAGCTGTTGGCCTTTACATTGTATCCGTAAGGGTAAACGATGTGTTTGTAAGCCAGTGAATGTGCGGTTTCGACCTTCACGTTGCGGAGTCCGCGGGCTTCGAACTTTCCCGTGGCTTCCAGCTTTACGGATTTATTGAACGCAAGGTACAGGATACGTGCATCGGCAGGGCGCGAGGCAGCATATTCAATGACGGTGGTGGTTTTGCCGGAGCCGGCTACCGCATTGATCCTGATATTGCCGGTGGAGCGGATGATGGCAATTTGTTCTTCGGTGAGGCCCTGTTGCCGGCCATTCTGCTGCCGAAGTTCTTCGTGCTGAAGTTCCTGGTGCAGAAGTTCTCGCTGCTGAAGTTCCTGGTGCCGGCCGCCCGGCGGGGACAAAGGGTCTGCGTTATTGTACTGTGGTTCCATGCTATCCGGAATGAAATTGGATAAAGTTTATCGTTGAGGGGACAAATTTCGGATTATCAGCGGTATTTTTATAAATAAAATTTCACTGTATGCTATCTGTCATTCTGGCGAATTTCTATGAGCGGGATCTCCGCCGGCTCATCGATGAGATCAACCTGTTCCAAAAGGAAGATGACCTGTGGCGGGTCCAGGGCGGTGTGAAGAATGCTGCCGGCAATCTGGCGCTGCATATCATTGGCGGATTGAACTATCTCATCGGAACGAACCTGGCTCATACGGGGTATGTACGTAATCGAGACCTTGAATTTACCAGGAAGGGCGTGAAAAAACAGGAGCTGGTGACTGGATTGGAAGCGCTTATTCCCATGATCAGGACAACGCTGAACGCGCTGACCGTGGAACAGATGGAGGCTGAATACCCGATACCGTTCGACGATGCGCGAAATTCGAATACCTATGTGCTGACGACATTATTGGCGCATCTGAATTATCATCTCGGTCAGGTAAATTATCTGCGTCGTATGCTGGAGTAGACGGGGTGCCCTGGCGATCCAGGGGTATTTTTGGCCCTGTCTCAATTGACCCCTCAGAATGTCTATTTTGCACCCTGAGCGAGTCGGGCTTAGCGGGTAGATTTGCGATAAAATTGGACCTTATAATGGTACATATGAAAATGAGGAGAGCCGAATTTA
>DASZWE010000206.1:0-2651 GCA_035546735.1 Puia sp. | reverse complement strand
TATTGGGAGGGTTGGGGAATTTGTTGGATGGGGATGGGTTTTAAATAAAAAAAGGGGCCAGACTGATCTGGCCCCCAAGTCAAATGGTGATTTATAATTAGCTCCTGTTGTTTGCCAATCTGCTCAGCAGCTTGAGGATCTCGATGTATAACCAGACCATGGTTACAAGCAGGCCGAATGCGCTGTACCATTCCATGTATTTCGGAGCGCCCATCTGCTCGCCTGTCTCGATCTGGTCGAAGTTCAGCACGAGGCTGAGTGCGGCGATCACCACTACAAAGAGGTTGATGCCAATGCCCAGCAGGCTGTTGTCACCCCATTGCATAAAGGGAATGTTTACGCCGAAAAATCCAAGAACGATCCAGATCAGGTAAAAAATACCGATGCCTACCATCGAGGAGAGGATGATCGCCTTGAACTTTTCCGTAGCCCGGATGATCTTGAAATTATACAGGAGAAATACCGCAAAGGCCACCCCAAACGTAAGCAATATTGCCGTGACGATGATGTTGGGATAATTCTTTTTGAACATGTCGTTGACAATAGCGGACAGACCACCCAGGACAAAGCCTTCCAGGATACCATAAGCGGGGGATAGGTATTTGGCCCAATCCGGCTTAAAGGAGATGGCGAATGCTGCCACCAGGCCTCCGATGAGCCCGACCCAGAAGAGGGTCATCATTGTCGCGCCTGCGCCGGAGTAATATAATTTCCAGGTATAGGCTGCGCCGGCGACCACCATCAATAAAAGGAAACCAAATTTCTGCATGGAGCCTCTTACCGTCATCTGACCAAGGGCCTGCTGTCCCTGTAGGGATTTACTAAAGATCTTTTCCGACAGGGTTGGATTTCCGGATTCAAAAAGTGCCATAGTTATAGAGTTTTAAGCGTTTGTAAGGTACAAACAATACATAAATTTAACAAGCGATGCCGATGGTAGTTCTGCTGGTGAAAACTTTAACAATTAATGCATTTCCACACCTACTTATCTGCCTTATCTGCGTCTGCCTCGCTGGGGTGGCGGAGGGGGAGGATTTTTGCCTTCCTTCTCCTTACCGCTGGCGCCCTGGCCATTGCCGCGGCCTTGTCCGCCACCGCTATGTCCACCAACCGGTGGTTTGCCGGGCTGACCAGCCTGTTGTTGTGTTGGCTGCTGGCGCTGACCGTGTTTGTGCTGCTGACCATGCTTCTTTTTCCTGTCCGCCTTTTCCAGGGTCTTCAGGCTGATCTGGCCAACAAGGTCTACAAAGCCGCTCTCGTCTTCTTTGGGTTTGCCGGTGCTCACTTCGACAGGTTCGAGGTTGTCGGGCACGACGTTCTGGAGATTCTGCTGCCGGATCTTTCTAACCCTCTCAATAGTAAGCGGATATTGTTTGTTGCTGTCCGGCAGGACATACCACATGAGGTTTTTGAAGATATCTTTTTTGATAAGGATGGCTGTTCCCTTTGCTACCTGCAGCGTTTCCGCATTGTCCGGGAAATTCTGTAATGCATCCAGGTAGGTATCGAGCTCGTAGTTCAGGCAGCATTTTAGCCGGCCGCACTGACCGCTGAGCTTGCTCTGGTTGATGGACAGGTTTTGGTAGCGTGCGGCAGTAGTATTCACGGATCTGAAGTCGCTGAGCCAGGTACTGCAGCATAATTCCCTGCCGCAGCTGCCTATACCGCCCACTTTGGCGGCTTCCTGCCGGGCGCCGATCTGCCGCATTTCGACTTTCAGCCGGAACTCGCCCGCATACAGCTTGATCAGCTCGCGGAAGTCCACCCTATCGTCCGCGATATAGAAGAAAGTCGCCTTTCTGCCATCCGCCTGGATCTCTACTTCGCTCATTTTCATATCCAGTTTGAGCTGCCGGGCGATGGCGCGGCTCCGGGTGAGGGCGTCCCTTTCCCGGTTTTTGTTCTGCTGCATGATCTCCAGGTCTTTGTCGGTGGCCCGGCGGAGGACCTTTTTTATTTCCGGATTCCTTTCGTCTACGTCTTTTTTCTTCATTTGGAGCCTGACCATTTCCCCCGTCATCGACACTTCGCCTACGTCAAATCCGCTGACGCCTTCGACGCTGATCATATCTCCTTTCTCAAAGATGTGGGTAGTCGTATTCCGGTAAAAATCTTTACGGCTGCCCCTGTTAAAGCTTACTTCTATGATCCGGCAGCTGCTATCGGGATCATTAAATGGTAGATTTGCCAGCCAGTCATGTACATTCAGCCGATTGCACCCTCCTGTACTACACCCTCCGTTACTTTTACAGCCAGATGGTTTTCCCCCTTTGGCTGTACCGCAATTGCTACATCCCATATCCAAAACAAATTAACAATTAGGAATTATGCCTGCACGGACCCAGTCAAGGGTGTGTATGGCGTGAAAGAAGGCAATAACGGTGCAGGCAGGAGAATGCTACTGACGTATAAGGCTATATATAAAATATATCAGATGACGTATCTCTGTTCCTGCGGCTTACCTTTTCCCTGCTCCACAATATCGATCCGGTCCGCCTCTTTTCACAGGCCCTGTTCCGGGGCCATTATCAAATATACTATTATAAGGGGAATTACGACGAAATGCACCAAATTTCCACATTTCAGGAGCGGGGGGAGCCACCCGGGGACGGGCTATTGGGAGGAGGAGCAATTTCGGGGATGGAGAGAAC
>DASZWE010000205.1:0-3458 GCA_035546735.1 Puia sp. | reverse complement strand
GGAGGTGCATCGCAATGATAAGCTGCCGCTGGAAAAAGTAAAGGAGTATGACAAGATCATTCTTTCGCCGGGACCTGGTATACCGGAAGAGGCCGGACTGTTGCTGCCTCTGATAAAGGAATATGCCGCGTCGAAGTCCATTTTGGGAGTATGTCTGGGGCATCAGGCCATCGGGGAAGCGTTTGGAGGCCGGCTGGTGAACCTCAGCACCGTGTACCATGGTGTTTCGACACCGGTGAAGATATTGCGGCCGGGGCGAAATGGAGTAAAGAGAGATAATGACCTGTTCGAAGGCCTACCCAACGAGATGGAAGTGGGCCGCTACCATAGCTGGGTCGTCAGCGAAGAGGGGTTTCCTGCAGCGCTGGAAGTGACGGCGAGAGACGGGAAGAATATGATCATGGCTCTTCGGCACAGGACGCTGGATGTGCAGGGCGTGCAATTCCATCCCGAGAGCGTGCTGACCCCACAGGGCGAACAAATATTAAAAAACTGGTTGAAAGCATAGTTTATGAAGAAGATATTACAATACCTGTTTGAACACAAGACACTAACCAGGCAGCAGGCCCGGGAAGTGCTGACGAATATCGCCGGAGGCGCTTACAACGAGAGCGAGATCGCCGCCTTTATTACGGTATTCCTCATGCGCAGCATTACCATCGACGAGCTGCAGGGTTTTCGTGACGCGCTCCTGGAACTTTGCGTCCGGGTGGACCTGAACGGGCATGACGCTATCGATATTGTCGGAACGGGAGGGGATGGAAAAAATACTTTCAATATCTCCACGCTGTCCTGCTTTATCGTGGCCGGGACAGGGCAAAAGGTGGCCAAGCATGGCAATTATGGCGCCAGCACCATCAGCGGGGCTTCCAATGTCATGGAGTCGCTGGGGTATAAGTTCAAGAACGATGCGGGCCGCCTGAAGCAGGAGATCGAACAGGCAGGTATCTGTTTCCTGCATGCCCCGATGTTCCATCCCGCCCTGAAGACCGTGGGTCCCATCCGGAAGAACCTGGGTGTGCGGACATTCTTCAATATGCTGGGGCCCATGGTGAATCCCGCCAGTCCCAAATTCCAGCTGGTAGGAGTCTATAACCTGGAAATGGCCAGGATATACAATTATCTGCTGCAGCAGACGGAAGGATATTACACTATTATCCATGGCCTGGACGGGTACGATGAGATATCCCTCACCGGCGATACGAAGGTGATCACACAAAAGGGAGAAAAGATCATGACGCCGGAAGAATTGGGCAAGCGAATGGTAAATGCTTCCGATATTTACGGGGGCAATTCGGTGGAAGAAGCGGCTAAAATATTTACAAAAATATTGAAGGTGGAAGGCAGCTGGGCGCAGAATGCCGTGGTATTGGCGAATGCGGCCATGGCCCTTTATTCCACAGGCAATTACGGGAAATACGACGATGCATATGCCGCGGCGGTGGATAGTCTGGAAAGCGGGAAGGCCTATGCGGCATTGAATACATTGATATCCTTACAATGAACATACTAGATAAAATAATCGAGCACAAAAGAGTGGAAGTTGCGCAAAGGAAAGAAGCTGTTTCCATAGCGGCCCTGGAAAAGAGCCCATTGTTCGGCCGGCGGGTGCTGTCGTTGAGACAATTCCTGACTGATCCATCCCGAACCGGCATCATCGCGGAGTTTAAAAGAAGGAGTCCTTCAAAAGGAGTGATCAACGACCAGGTGGATGTAGTGACCGTTACAAAGGCCTACGCGGCGGCGGGGGCATCCTGTCTGTCCGTGCTCACCGACGAGACCTTTTTCGGAGGCAGTTCGGGCGATCTGCAACGGGCGCGTGTCATCGAGATACCTATACTGAGAAAGGATTTTATCATCGACGAGTACCAGATCATCGAGGCAAAGGCCATTGGCGCCGATGTGATCCTGCTGATAGCAGCCTGTCTGACGCCGGAGGAAGTCCAGCGGCTGGCGGAGTTTGCCCGATCGTTGGGATTGGAAGTGCTGCTGGAGATACATAACGGGGAGGAGCTGGAACATATCTGTGATGCGACAGAAATAGTGGGAGTGAACAACCGGGACCTGAAAACGTTCACTGTAGATATACAAAGAAGCATCGATCTGAGCAAGCGAATCCCGAAGGACAAGCTGCTTATCGCGGAGAGCGGGATCAGCAAAATAGAAACCATCCTCCATATGAAGGACGCCGGCTTCACCGGATTCCTCATCGGAGAGAATTTTATGAAAGAAAAGGATCCGGGGGCAGCTTTTGGAGCATTCGCAGCTGAACTCAAGGCCAAGGTCTAGGATTGTTTTGCCTCATTCGTTCACCGATACAGAACGGACCGGAGGTTCGTTGTCCGGAGGACAGACATAAAACATTTCCGGAAAACGGGGTACATTTCCAGATTCCCGTTTTTCCGGACATTTAAGAGAAAAAACATGAGAGTAAAAGTCTGTGGAATGACCGAGATCGACCAGGTCAGGCAACTCGACGCCATGGGGGTGGATTTTGCCGGGTTTATATTTTATCCCAAATCGCCCCGATATGTAGTTCGTCATTTAACCGGCGACCAGGTCAGGCGGGCTAAGCTGCGGCTTGGCAAGGTGGGTGTCTTTGTCAATGCCACGTATGACGATGTCATGAAGCAGGTGGACAGCTATGGGTTGGACATGGTGCAGCTGCATGGGGATGAGACTCCGCGATTTTGCGAGCAGCTGTCCAACTATATCACTGTGATAAAGGTCTTCCGGCTGGGGGAGGATGATCCTATCGACTGGCTGGTCCGGCCCTATCAGGATTCCTGTGATATGTTCCTTTTCGATACGGAAGGGGCAGGATATGGGGGAACGGGAAAAAAATTCAACTGGGATACGCTGAAGACGGCTCATGTCGATAAGCTGTTCTTTTTGAGCGGAGGTATCGAGCCGGGCGATGCAGAAAAGCTAAAGGCTTTTGCCCGGGAGCCCGTTGCAAAAAAGATGTTTTCCATCGACATCAACAGCAAATTCGAGACCGCCGCGGGTATAAAGGATCTGAAAAAAATAAGGACGATGCTGGATAACCTTAAGAACAATGGTTAAATGAATATTATGAGTACATATACACCCGACAAACAGGGATACTATGGGAAGTTCGGAGGAGCCTATATTCCGGAAATGCTTTATCCCAATGTAGAGGAGCTGCGTACCCGCTATCTGGAGATCATGCATGAAGCTTCCTTTCAGAAGGAATATCAGGCGTTGCTGAAGGACTATGTAGGGCGTCCTTCGCCGTTGTACCTGGCCAGGAGGCTTAGCAACAGGTACAATACGCAGATATTCCTGAAGCGGGAGGACCTGAATCATACCGGGGCGCATAAGATCAATAACTCCATAGGGCAGATATTGTTAGCACAGCGGCTGGGTAAGAAGAGGATCATTGCCGAAACGGGGGCGGGGCAACATGGCGTGGCAACAGCCACCGTGTGCGCGTT
>DASZWE010000204.1:0-3608 GCA_035546735.1 Puia sp. | reverse complement strand
CCAGACGACGCAGATACATCCCTGGAAGGATCTCATCTGTTCGGAGGATATACCGCGTATCAGCAGGATCATCGAGGAGCTGATATTACAGGGAACCGTGACGTCGGGGGATGAATTGTATCGTGCCGTCCTTCTCCATGGACCTTTCGCCACACAGCCGGTGAAGGAGGAGCTGCAATGGCCTGTTTTCGACCTCCCTTATTACGAAGGATTCAATCAATGGAAGAATAAGATATGGCTGGGCATCTACCGCAGAGAGGAATTGTTCCCCGTCTCGTTTTTAAAGGACATCTGTCTCATTTGCCTGGAGACCCGTATCGGCCAGCTGTACACTACTCCCTGGAAATCCCTGATCATTAAAGGCATCGAGGAAGGGCACCGGGCAATGTGGGGATATGTGATGGGAAAATACCGTATCAACCTACGGCATGCGGGCAATGAGCTGAACTGGCAGGTGGAAGATCTGAATGAAGAGGGGCTGCGGCTCAAGCGGTATCTCGTACGCCAGCTTGACCTGGAGGATGTCCGTACGGAAGGGTTATGCTTTGCTATCAAGACAAGACCAAAATCAGGCCTCTCCGGGTCTGTCATCATTCGTAAACAGACGGGTGGACGCGCCGACCAGCGGAAGCTGCTGGACAGGTATGATCTATTGCATACGCCCGATTTTAACGCCAACTCGAAAGAGTACATCCTCTACCGGGAAGGTCTGGAAAAAGAGAATCTTTCCGTCTACCTGGTCTCGCTCTGCAAGTCCTTTTATGAGCAGCAGAGCGGGAGGGAGCCTGCTCCGCTCCACCGACCGTTTGGCGGCATCGAAATATCGCCCGGGCAAGATAAGAGCGTGATCGTATTCCAATGCAGGCATTGTCTTACGCTGTATGATGAGCAATATGGGGATCCCGATGCAGGCCAGCCTGCCGGACGCCCCTTCGAACAGATACCCTTCGAATACGCCTGTCCTGTCTGCGGCGCCGGTAAGGAGGATTTCCGGCCCATGGAAAAAACTGCCGTCATTCATGGCTGACTATCGTAACTTTGGACATATGTCCGTTATACAGGATCAATATGGAAGGACCTTCAGGACGTTGCGGGTAAGTCTGCTCAGCCATTGCAATCTGGGCTGCGTATATTGTGTGGCAGGGGACACCGAAATAAAGGCCGCCAATGTCCTGCATTCGTCTCTGCCGGTACCTGAGCTGCTGGCCATTATCCGCCGACTGCATGAACAGCTGGGATTGTCCACTATCCGCCTGACGGGAGGAGAGCCTCTTTTATTCCATGGCCTGACAGACCTGGTCAGCGGCATACGTGAAATGGGCATATCGTCCATCAAGCTGACGACGAATGGATTTCTGCTGGAGCGGCTGGCTATGCCCATGAAGCAGGCCGGTATGCGTTCCATCAACGTATCACTGGATGCCGTCGATGAAGATATTTTCTATAAGATGAGCAGACGTCATGCGGTGGAGCGGGTTGTCCGTGGCATCGACAAGGCATTGGAGGCGGGGCTGGAGGTGAAGATCAACAGCGTCGTCATGCGGGGGATCAATGAAGGACAGATACTTCCCCTGCTGGAATTTGCTTTTTCCCGCCGTTGTCGTATCCGTCTGCTGGAAGTGATGGCCATGGGGCATTTACATGACCAGGCGGATAGGTATCTTTTTCCGCAGGAAGAGATGCTGAAGGTAATCGCCGGCAGCTATTCGTTCAAGCCGCTTGGCAGGGCCGGATCGGCTACGGCAAGCTACTGGCAGACAATCGAAGGGCATCAGTTCGGGATCATTGCCAACGAGACCGCGCCTTTTTGCGGTGATTGCGACCGGCTGAGACTGGACAGCAGTGGTCAAATCTATGGCTGTCTCAGCAGCAACCATCCCATACAACTGAATGCAGCGGAAGATGAAGGGGTATGGACAAAAAAACTGCAGCAGGCACTTTTACAAAAGCAGACGCTGCGATTCACGGGCAGCGATCTGAGCATGCTGCATATAGGAGGATAATTTTCGGCCTCCGGCCGAAAACAGCTAAAGATGGCGCTTCGCGCAACGGACCTGTGGTCCGTTTAACAGCGGTCTTAACCGCGCAAAAGAATGATTATGAAGATCCACGTGTATGCCAAACTGAAAGATTTTTTCTCGCCGGAGTTCGAGCTGAATGCTGTCGCCCGCAATACGGACGAGCTAAAGCTTCGCCTGCTGGAGATCAATGAAGGCGCCAAAAACATACTGGACAGCTGCCGCTTTGCCATAGAAGAAGGGTTCATCGATCACGATCATAAATTAAAGGAAAATGATACAGTCATCATCATCCCCCCTTCCAGCGGAGGTTAACGGATCGCCATTGGGGACCATACAGGTGATCTCTGCCAAACCGCTGGATATCGTGGACCTGTTGAGTCAGGCGCATCATCCGGGGGCCGGCGCCGTCGTTCTCTTCAGCGGCGAGGTGCGTGACAGCAACAAGGGTAGAGAAGTGACCTGTCTGGAATATGAATCCTATGTTCCGCTGGCCGTGAAGATCATCCATGACATACTGGCGGAAGCCAGGGAGAAATGGGGATTGAAGGTGGCCATTGCCCAGCACCGGATCGGGCGCCTGTCCATCGGCGAGTCGGCAGTGGTGGTGATCACGACAGCAGCCCATCGCCGGGAGGCTTACGAAGCCAACCAGCATATCATACACAGGATCAAACATGAGGTTCCCATCTGGAAATGTGAATATTTCTCCGACGGCGGACATCAATGGGGAAATAACTGCAACTGTTGAACATGAAGCCTTCCATTACCATCGAATATTGCCCCAAATGCGGATGGATGCTCCGCGCGGCTTATATGGCCCAGGAGCTACTGACCACTTTTACCGAAGAGTTGCATGCGGTGAGTCTTCAACCTTCCGGGTGTTCCGGATCTTATATCATATCCGTCGATGAGGAAGAGCTTTTTAACAGGCGTGTGGAGGGTCGCTTTCCCGAGATAAAGGAGTTGAGACAGCTGGTGAGGGACAAGATCTGCCCTGGTAAGGACCTTGGACATTCCGACAAACCTTCGGACAGGAGCGCGGGGGCCAGCCTCTGATATGGGAGCGCTTATGGGCATCATATTATGCGGCGGAGAAAGCCGTCGGATGGGCCGGGATAAAGGACTTCTGCAAAAGGATGGTGTTCCCTGGGCAAGGCATATGGCGGATAAGCTGATGGCTTATGGCATACCGGTGGTCTTTTCGGTGAATGCGTCGCAGGCAGATGCGTATGGGCGGGCGATGCCTGGTGTCCGGCTGGTAACAGACAGTGTGGCTGCCGATGGCCCTCTCAAAGGCCTTCTCAGCGTGCACGGGCAATTTCCCGATAAGGACCTGCTGCTGCTGGGCTGTGATATGCTGGACATGGATGCGGTGACGCTGCAGCGGCTGATCGATGCCTGGCAGGAGGGAGGGAATGAGTTCTACGCCTATCTTGAAGGAGAATTTTTTCAGCCTTTATGCGGCATTTATACGGCCCGGGGCCTGGCTGGTTCGCACACTGCCGTAAGCTTGCAGCAACTTCTCCGCCAGGGGAAAACAAAAAGCCTCGTCATGGTGAATAACGAGGCTTTCCGGAATTATAATAC
>DASZWE010000203.1:0-3891 GCA_035546735.1 Puia sp. | reverse complement strand
ATTCATTCCCCCATGAAGAAATACTTATTGGAGCGCAGGGCGGCGGATCCTTCTTTTGCTTATGCCAAAAAGGATGGGATACATCCTGACAGCCTGGGGCATTGGATCATGGCAAAGGCGGTGCTGCACTATCTTGGGGAGAAGGAGGATGCGGCGAGCGCCGGCGCTGCTTTTGAAAAATATCCCGAGGTGTTTAAGCTGGTAGCAAAGAAGCAGGGTATCATGAAGGACTCCTGGCTCACGACGGCGGGTCATAAGCGGCCGGGCATGTATAAGGGGGTGTCCCTGAGAAAGGCCAAAAGGAAAGAGACGCGGATCAATAAGAAGATCATGCGGGCACTACGGTGACTTCGATGCCGAGGCTTTCCAGGTCTTTTTTATAATGTTCGGATATACCGCTGTCGGTGATCACCTGGTCTACTTCTTCCAGGCCACAGATGCGGCCAAATCCTCTCCTGCCAAATTTGGTGGAGTCTGAAAGGACGATGATCTTTTGCGATTGTGCGATCATCTGTTTGTTGAGCTGGGCTTCCATGGAGTTGGTAGTGGTGAGTCCCAGCTCCATGTCTATTCCATCTACGCCCAGGAACAGCTTGGTGCAGAAAAAATCATTCAGGATGCTTTGCGCGTAGGGGCCTGTGACGGAGGAAGAGCTTTTGCGGAGAAATCCGCCGAGCTGTATCACTTCCACGTTGGGGTGTTTGATCAGTTCCATGGCTACGTTGAGGGCGGAGGTGACCACGGTGAGGCTTTCTTTTACCTGTATCTTTTTGGCGAGCGCCAGGACGGTAGTTCCCGAAGCGATGATGATGGAGTCGTTGGGCTCTATGAGCTGGGCGGCGACGGTTGCAATGTCCGCCTTCTCCGAAGATTGTAATTTTTCTTTTTCATTTACCGGTCTGTCGACCGTATAGGGGTTGGAGGCATTGGCGCCTCCGTGTGTACGAAAGAGTAAGTTTTTCTTTTCCAGCAGCTTCAGATCTTTCCGTATGGTGACGGAAGAGACCTTCAATTCTTTACATAATTCCAATACGCTGACTCTTCCTTCGCGATGCAGCTGATCCAGGATGAACTGGTGCCTGTCTGTAACCATAATATTCCTTTGGGGAGCCATAAAGATATTGCGCCCGGAGCGACTTTTCGAAAAATTTGGAGTGGGAAACATTAAATTTCGATTAGTTTCGAAATAATATTTTTTTATTTCAATATGCTTTTTTTAGTTTTGAATCCGAATAAATAGGAAATATTTCGAAACTAATGGACCAACTAAACTGTTTTGACCGTGCCTATCAGCTCAGCCGGCTGGATCAGGTGGAGGAGTGGGATATGATCGTCATCGGCGGGGGGGCCACGGGGCTGGGGGTTGCTGTGGATGCGGCCAGCAGGGGGTTTCGGGTCTTGTTGCTGGAGCAGTCGGATTTTGCAAAGGGGACTTCCAGCCGGAGCACGAAGCTGGTGCACGGTGGGGTACGTTATTTGGCACAGGGGCAGATCAAGCTGGTATACGGGGCATTGCACGAGCGGGGCATTCTTCTGCAAAATGCATCCCATTTAGTTAGAAAGCAATCGTTTATAATACCCTGTTACAGTTGGTTCCAGCTGGTAAAATACCTGGTGGGGCTGAAATTCTATCAGGCTCTTTCGGGACGTTTCAGTTTTGGTAAGGCAGGGCTTGTCAAACGAAAGGATATGACAGAGCTATTGCCTGGTCTTAACGGGAAAGGATTGAAGGGTGGGGTGCGGTATTATGATGGTCAGTTCGATGATGCGCGTCTGGCGGTGGATCTGGCGATAACGGCAGCGGAGAAGGGCGGAGTGTTGTTGAATTACTGTAAAGTAGAGCGATTGCTGATGAAGGGCGGGAAGGTGGCCGGTGTCATGGCGCGGGATATAGAGACGGGCAGGGAGTATACGTTGCGGGGGAAGGTAGTGGTGAATGCGACGGGTGTTTTTGTAGATGATATTTTGAAAATGGATGATCCGGCTGCCAGGCCGATGGTGCGACCCAGCCAGGGTGTGCACCTGATGCTCGATAAATCTTTCTTAAACAGCGATAGCGCGTTGATGATCCCGAAGACATCGGATGGGCGGGTATTGTTTGCGGTGCCCTGGCATGAGCATGTGCTGGTAGGTACTACGGATACATTGATGGAGAAGCATTTGCTGGAGCCGCGTGCCCTGGAGGAGGAGATCGGCTTTATCCTTGGGACCATGGAGGAATATCTAACGGCCCCGCCTAAGCGGGAGGATGTGCTCAGCGTCTTTGCGGGTCTGCGTCCGTTGGCGGCGCCAAAGGGGGAAGGGCATACTACCAAGGAGATATCGAGGGACCATAAATTGTTTGTGAACAGGTCGGGGCTGGTGACCATTACGGGTGGCAAGTGGACGACGTACCGCAAGATGGCGGAGGAAACGGTGGATAAGGTGATAGAGGTAGGAGGGTTGCGGCAGGTGGCGTGCGGGACGAAGGAATTGCGGATACATGGTTGTTGTGTATCGGGGCCGGAGGGGCATCTGGCGGTGTATGGGACGGATGCGGCGGCTATCAGGGCGCTGATGGAGGATGCGCCTTTACTGGCTGCGCGGCTGGTGGAATGGCTGCCGTATACCGAGGCGGAGGTTGTCTGGGCTGTGCGGCGGGAGATGGCCAGGACTGTGGATGATGTGCTGGCGAGGCGGCTGCGGATATTGTTCCGGGATGCGCAGGCTGCGTTGCAGGCGGCGCCGCGGGTGGCGGAGCTGATAGCGAAGGAGTTGGGTTATGATGAACATTGGAAAAGAAAACAACTGATAGATTTTACCAGGCTGGCGTATGGGTATCTTCCTATGCCGGTGAAAAACTAAGATTGCATGCCGGAATTTATTTTATCGCTTGACCAGGGAACGACCAGCTCCCGCGCCATTGTATTTGACCGGAAGGGGAATCCGATGGCCTTATCACAGAAAGAATTCACCCAGCTATTCCCTCAGCCCGGGTGGGTCGAGCATGATCCCATGGAAATATGGTCCTCACAATTGACGGTGGCTACGGAGGCCATTGTGAAAGCGGGCCTGACGCCGGGCGATATTGCCGCCATAGGCATAACCAATCAGCGGGAGACTACTATTTTATGGAATAAGGAAACGGGCCGGCCGGTGTACCATGCCATCGTATGGCAGGACAGGCGTACGTCGGATCATTGCAATGCATTGAAGGAGGCCGGAAAGGCGGATCTGATACGGGAGCGTACGGGGCTTGTGATCGACGCCTATTTCTCGGCAACGAAGATACGGTGGATGCTGGATCATGTGCCAGGTATAAAGGAGCTGGCGAAGGAAGGCAAGCTGGCGTTCGGGACGGTGGATACATGGTTGTTATGGAACCTGACGGGTGGGAAGGTGCATGCCACGGATGTTACGAATGCCAGCCGCACGATGCTTTTCAATATTCATACGATGCAATGGGATGAGGAGCTGCTGAGGCTCTTCGATATTCCTTTTGAGATATTGCCAAAGGTGTGCTCGTCCAGCGAGGTGTATGGTCATACGGCGGGTGATGTGTGGGCTGCCAGGATCCCCATCTCAGGTATTGCGGGTGATCAGCAGTCCGCCTTGTTCGGGCAGATGTGTACGGAAGTGGGTATGGTCAAGAATACGTATGGGACGGGTTGTTTCCTCCTGATGAATATCGGGGACAAGCCCATCCTTTCCCGTAATAATCTTGTGACGACGGTGGCATGGAAGATCAATGGGGAAGTGCGTTATGCGCTGGAGGGGAGCATTTTTATCGGTGGGGCCGTGGTACAATGGCTGCGTGACGGGCTGGGAGTTATTGGATCTTCCGGAGAGGTGGAGGCTTTGGCGCGGGGCGTGGAGGACAATGGTGGGGTGTATATGGTGCCCGCCTTTACT
>DASZWE010000202.1:0-4764 GCA_035546735.1 Puia sp. | reverse complement strand
ATCCCGGGACATCTCTCCATCGGGCCGGATACTCCGGATATAACGATAGGGTCCTTCGGGACGATCGCTAACGGCAACGCCCGCCCGCACATAGCCGTAATCCTCGCTGTCGATGTGCATCCACATGACAAATTGCCTTGTGGCTGCGTTATAAACGACCTTAGGCCGTTCGACAACCCGGCTGACATGAAGATCGCTGGACGTATCGCCTGCATTGGTAGCCAGGGCCACCCCCTCATTCTTCCAATGTACAAGGTCGCGGCTCGAATAACAGGATACGCCTCCTGCCTCCACGCGATAGTCTTCCCAACTCTGACCCGGCACCAGGCGGGTGGGTCCTTTTTTGATCTCTCCAAAGAGATACCAGACTCCTTCATGAAAAAGGACGCCCGCACCATGCGCGTTTATGGGACGACCGTCCGTATCCTGCCATTGCGGCCCTTCCTCCAGCACGACCAGGTCCCAGGGTTGTAAAGTGATGGATTGTCCGCCCGACACCCGGACGCCCGTTAGCAGATCGACGGCTGCTGCATAAGGATAACGAAAGGTCTGCGGCGTTGCAGAAAAGTTGAAATAGTACCGGATAGTGTTCCCGGCGCGATTGACCCCATGTTTTGTGATAAGGGGAAACGACAGTTCCTGATCGGGAGAGCCGGCTCCGGCATCCTGTACTTCCTGTAACAGCAGCTTATGAAGAATGTCTTTGGAAGGCAGCGTACCCATGTACGTGACACGCCCTTTGCCATACTGATTCTGTGTAATGGCTGCATATTTACCCCATTGGGGATGATCATACCAGGCCAGCGCTTTGGCTGTCCCGGGGACAAGCATTTCCGCCCATTGCCGGACCTCGTTGCCGGATGCGCCCACACGGAAGGGGTCGCCTTTCAGCGGAAGCCGGTCAATGTTGGTGAACAATTGATAAGATATACCGCAAGCTTCCCTCAAAGGGCCCGGCATGATGGCGGGCCGGACCTGCACATTCTCATCCGTAAAAGCGCTCTTGCAGCTATATACGATATGCCCACCTTCCCGTACATACTCGTTCAGCACCAACAGCAGGCTATCAGAAACAGTATACAAAGGAGGCACGATGATCAGGGAATAATCTTTGAGATGGGTGGAGGAAGGATTTATAAAATCGCATCCTACATTCATTTCATACAATGCATTGTACTCGCTCCGCAGAACATCGTTATAATCCTGCGAGCCGAAAGAGAACCAGCGCAACGCCGTAAGGGATTCGTTGCTGAAGAGAATGGCCACCTTATTTTTTATCTGCAGATCGATGAGTCGGCCGCCAACCTTCCGGAAATCGTTCCCGATCCGCCGCACCTCCTTATACACAGGGTTGGATTCACCGTCATGGCTTAGCACGCCTTTCCAGTATGTCTCTACAGAATTGGGTATCGACTGCCAGGGCCAGTATTCCACCATGTTGGCGCCGGAGGCCAGGTGGCTGAAGGCCTGGAGCCGCAGCTGACCAGGGTAAGGCAATTCCTGGTTGCCGGCCATGCTTTGAGCCTGGGTCTCCATCACCAGGTAGTTCTTACGCAGCATGCTCCGCGCCAGATCGCCGCCAAAGGCAATTTCCACGCCCGTAAGCCTGTCCGCCGTGGGATGATAGATATCTATTCCCGCTATGTCAAAGGCGGCGGCGGCAGCAAAATGATCCACGTCGGACTGTATGCCATAGGAATAGCCGCGCCAGTCCATATCAAAATTCTGTGTAATGAATTGTCCCGGCCTTTTTAGCTGACGAATGGTCCCGGCCTGCCAGGCCAGGTATTCGGTGACCATGCGACGTTGAAAATAAGAAAATGCACAGCCCAGGCTGGCATTGACATTACTCTGCATGGAAGGAAAGTCTTTCCAGTCGTGGATGGAATTGCTCCAGTAACTAAGCCCATAGGCCCGATTCATCTTCTCCGGGCTTCCAAATTTTTCTTTCAGCCATTGTACAAAGCGGGCCTGCATGACAGGACCGTTGTTATTATAATGTTTGGTCTCGTTGTCCGCCTGGTAGCCGATAACGCAATGCCTGTCCCGCACATGGGTTACCAGCCGGGAGATGATGCGCCGGGCATAGTGACGGAACACGGGACTGACGATATCCATGTTCTGACGGGGGCCATAGCTGCGTGCACCGGATAGCAGCACTTCGGGATGCTCCCTGGCCAGCCATGGGGGGATGGCGTACGTGGGTGTACCGACGATAACATGAATGCCAGCCTTGTCCATGGCGTCCAGCACGTGATCCAGCTTGCTGAAATCGAACACGCCGTCATGGGGCTCCCAGGTGCTCCAGGTGGATTCGGCCAGCCGCACCGTATTGATACCGGCCGCCTTCATCATGCTGATGTCCTTATCCAGCCGCTCGTAAGGGATGTACTCGTAATAATAGGCAACACCATACAACAGGCTGTCGGGAGGTGGTGTGGAAGAAGCGAAAGACCCCAGCGTCAGACATCCTGTTACCAGTAAAAAAAATATTTTTTTACCAACGTTCATATTAGATTCTTTAATGTGTTGGTGAGACTTCGTGTTCATACGTTCAATAAGCTACTATATACACCCACGCTTCCAGCCGCAGGTCCTGCTGTTCCGCAGAGCTGCATTCGATGTTCAGCGGGGATGCAGGATCGAAATTTCCCTGCTGCAATTCTCCCGCTCCCCAGGACAGCCCGCTCCATATCATCTTATCGTATTCCACGTACAAGGGCAGTTCCCTGCCCTGCTGCTGTACCCGTATCCGGATCAGCGTATCCATCTTCTTCCCATCGGGTGGAGCGCCGCCCCAGCTCCTGTAGGGCATGCCGCCCGGACCGAATTGCTGCACTATGATCCGGAGCCCTCTGCCAGACTGTGGTTGAACCGTGGCGGCGATCGTATTGTGTTCTACGGTCCTGAAAGATACGTTGAGTTTTTCCTGCAGCAATGGTATCCTGATACTGTCATCGACACCCAGATCGTATGACTGGGAGGCATAGCTTCCAGCCCCCACCACTGCCAGCTGCTCAGGCCCCAGGGACAGCCGGTGATCTTTTACCACCGGAATAAAACCACTGTCCGCATAAAGGATACGGACCGGCATACGGGCCGCGGGAAGGTCGATGGCAGCTATGTACTGGGAGGGGTTGACAACGGTGAATACCTGACCTCCGGGATCGGCAGCCTTGAATCCATATGGTTTCCCCGTGCCGGGTATGGCGCCAAAGCTGGTGATGCCATCCCGCTGCTGCATACCATGATAAATCCGTTGCGCTTTGGCAAACCAGCGGGCGTCTTCATCTGTGAGCAGCTCCAGGTTGCCATGATATACGTTCATCCATCCGCCCCTGGCCAGCTCCAGCAGGAGCATCCCCTTCCATGCATGGTTGGCCCTATAATAACAGGTGCCCGTCTTCCCGATCATAAATGCGCAGTTGTCGATCCTCCGGAGTGGCAGACCATTGAATTCAAACTGGCGGACCATATGGTCCGAATAGTTATCCTGACTTCGCCAGATATGCATCATGGGCACGTCGGAGAACCGGGGATCGCCGCAATAGAGCGTGTCGAAAGTATCCAGCCAGCGGGGGTCCACCGTCCGGCGGAAAGGAGTATACGTATTCTCCATGTCTCCGCCAAAGCCATTGTACCCTGTGATCAGCACATCGGGGTTTTTCGCCCTGAATCGCTGCAGCATGTGCATAAACGCCACCTTGTTCTTTTCTTTGACCTCTTCCGGCGTGTATTTGCTCTTTGAAACTGCCGTCACTGCCTCGAAATAGGCAAAGTCGAACTTGAAAAGCCGCACGCCTTTGTCATACCATATTTGCAGAGTATCCCCCAGATGAGAGAGATATCCTCCCTCAAAGAGACAGAGGATATTCGGATCGGATGCAACGGAATCCTGCCATTCTTTTACGGGTTCCAGGAACCGGCCGTCGTGCGTAGCGATGAGATTGGAAGAGAACCACATGCCTGGCCGGAGGCCGTGATCCCGGCAGGCTTTCAGCCATCCGTCCGGTCCATTCGGCCAGTGTTCGCGATGCCAGTTGCGGTAGCCCCCATACTTGTCGAACCAGAATGCATCCATCACATAATAGTCTATCTGCACTCCCTGCAGGCGCAAACGCAGTATCTCCTGCAATTCCGCCATAGCCAGCGTCTCTGTTTGCACTACCTTATCCGAAAGCTCGTCGTAGGCCGACCAGTTGTTGTATACAAATACAGGTTTTCGTGGGCCTGCTGCCGCCATCGGGATGGTAAGGTCTAATTTTGAAGCCAGTATCCAGCCGGCAGTCTGTTTGATAAATGATCTCCTTTCCATGGCAATCGTTAATGAAATGTACTATCCGGGAGCATGCCCGTCCAATGGTTATCGGAGAAGACATCATCCGCCCCTCTTACTCCCCTGACGAGACTATCCGTCGCGATAAATGCATTGTGATAAAACCGGAAGCCGCTGTGCTCGCCTTCTGTCGCATAATGAATGACTGCACCCTTTGTATTATAGACGGTGTTGTTATAAAAATTACAATTGCGCAGCTGACGCGGATCACGGGAGTTGTTCCAGATGAATACTCCCGCATGGGCCTGCGAGACGAGGCCGTCGTTGTTGCTGATACAATCATGAACGCTGTTGTCATGCCAGGGCGAGGCGCCCGCATATTGGAACAGCCCAAAACCACTGCCTTCATTCTCATAGGACAGACAGTAAGCGATCTCCGAATGGGTGACGCCCCCATCCAGATCGAACCCTCCCCCATCTTCGGCGCC
>DASZWE010000201.1:0-9445 GCA_035546735.1 Puia sp. | reverse complement strand
AGACCATCGGGGAAAAGCTGATCGTGCGCAAGGTAGAGGACACGATCAAGGCGCGTCACCTGACGGAGCCCACGGGCAAGTTTGCCAGCCGCAATGCCTTACAGACCTACACCCTGCTGGATACCATCGAAGAGTTTGGATTCGACGCCTGCATCGGCGGCGCCAGAAGGGACGAGGAAAAAGCCAGGGCCAAAGAGCGGATATTTTCCGTGCGCGATGAATTTGGCGGATGGGATCCCAAACGGCAGCGACCGGAATTATGGAATATCTACAACGGAAAGATCCGGAAAGGCGAGAACGTACGCGCCTTCCCCATTAGCAACTGGACAGAGCTGGATATCTGGAACTATATCCGTCGCGAACAGATAGCGCTGCCATCCATATACTTCTCCCATGAGCGCAAGGTCATCGGTTACGAAGGACAATGGGTAGCCGTATCTCCCTTTATCCGCGTAGACCCGACCGACCAGGTAGAGGTAAAACGGGTACGTTACCGCACGGTGGGAGACATGACCTGCACGGCAGCCGTAGAATCCGGCGCAACGGTCATCGACGATATTATCCGTGAGATCACCGCCACCCGTACCAGCGAGCGCGGCGAGACCCGCATCGACGACAAGGTGTCCGAGGCGGCCATGGAAGACAGAAAAAAGAATGGTTATTTCTAAAAATATTACAATGGATCTTCTGAGATTTATTACCGCGGGCAGTGTAGATGATGGGAAAAGCACCCTTATTGGCCGGCTATTGTATGACAGCAAGAGCATTCTGGCGGACCAGCTGGAGGCCCTGGAAAAACAAAGCAAAAACAAGGAAGACGGCGAGATCGACCTGGCCCTTCTTACGGATGGTCTGCGGGCCGAACGGGAGCAGGGTATCACCATCGACGTGGCCTATAAATATTTTTCAACACCCAAAAGGAAATTCATCATTGCCGACGCGCCCGGACATATCCAGTATACCCGGAACATGGTCACAGGCGCCAGCAATGCCAACCTGATCATTATCCTCGTCGATGCACGCAACGGGGTCGTAGAGCAGACACGCCGGCATTCCATCATCGCCAGTCTGCTGAATATCCCTCACGTGGTGGTAGCGATCAATAAAATGGACCTGGTGGACTATTCCGAGGATGTATACAACAACATCGCCATCGACTATGCGGAGATCGCAAAGATGCTGAACTTAAAGGACGTGGTTTATCTGCCCATCAGTGCGCTCAAGGGTGATAATATCGTGGAAAGGTCCGACAGACTGCCCTGGTATGAAGGGCCTACTCTGCTGGAGCTGTTGGAAGAGACGGAGCTGAAAAAGGACATCGATCTTACCCATGGACGTCTGCCCGTACAATATGTCATTCGCCCGCAATCCGAGGATCATGAGCTGCATGACTACAGAGGATATGCCGGAAAGATCGTCAGCGGCATCTATCGCAAAGGGGATGAAGTAACGGTGCTGCCGGCGGGGCTCACCAGCCGGATCAGGTCTGTCGAGACGGGCGGCAGGGAAGTGGAAGAAGCATTTGCTCCCCAGAGCATCGTATTGCAGCTGGAGGACGACATCGATATCAGCCGGGGAGACCTCATCGTAAAAAATGATCATCAACCCCGTGTGGACCAGGAGCTGGAAGTATTACTCTGCTGGATGGATGCCAAACCGCTGATCAGGGGTAATAAATACCTGCTGCAGCTGGGCAGCCGCGTAGTGCGCAGCGTGGTAAAGGATATCGAGTATCAGCTGGATGTCAATACCCTGGAGAAGAATTTTTCACCGGGCAACATCGGGCTGAACGACATCGTAAAAGCCACCATCCGTACAGCCTCTCCTCTGCCTTTCGACAGCTATCGCGAGCTGCGGGCAGGTGGCGGAGCGATCCTGATCGATGAAACAAGCTATGTAACAGTAGGGGCGTGCATGATTCAATGACCGCGCCAGGGCCGCGCACAGCGCGGGCGCCCGAAATGCGAAGCATACGCCGAGACCTTTGAAAAGACATTAATGGACGAGGCAACGCCATCATGAGCGTCCTTGCAGTGTCAATGGTCTGGGCCGACCAGGCCCACCAAACTGGACCGAAGGTCCAACAAATGTAAAATATGACGAAAAAAGGAAAAGTAATTCTGGCAGGTGCGGGACCGGGCGATCCGGAACTACTCACGATAAAGGCGCTGCGCTGGCTGCAAAAGGCCGATGTGGTCATTGTAGACAGGCTGGTCAGCCGTGAGGCGTTGCAGGAATATACCCGGGAGGATGTCCTTATTGTGCCGGTGGGTAAGAAATGCAATGACCAGGGGTCTACCCCTCAATCGGTCATCAACGACCTGCTGGTGGAATATGCCCGGCAAGGCAAGCTGGTAGTGCGGCTGAAAGGAGGCGATGTATCCGTATTCTCCAATGTCCTGGATGAGCTGCAAACGCTTATCTCCCACGACATAGCATACGAGCTGGTGCCCGGCGTAACGGCGGCCCTTGGGGCGGCAGCTTATGCAGGCATACCCCTTACGGCACGGGGCTATTCCACCGCCCTACGCATGCTCACCTGGTACAAACAAGACCTCCTGAACGAGTCTTACATACAGGATCTGGCAGGTACGGATGATACGCTGGTATTCTATATGTCTTCCGGCGGTGTCGATACGCTGGTAGAAAAGCTGCTGCAATCCGGGATAGCGGCTGACAAATGGATCGCGATCATCGAACAGGCAACGACACCGAACCAGCAGGTGACCCACTATCCTATCCATGACTATTTGTCCAAGGCCGCAGGCAACAGCTACGCCTCCCCCACCCTGATCATCGTCGGCAAGGTGGCGGCTCTGCATGCTTCCTTTGGCTGGATACCGAACAGTGATAACAACGAACAATACTTTACGCCGTTGAGCGTAGCTTCCAATAACTTATTCAATAAAAAGTTACCGATATGCTGACAACACCGAGACTGAAGACCCTGCAGGAGCTGATCGCGGGCGCGACCAAGGAAGAGCTGATCTGGCTCAGCGGCTATCTGGCCGGTGTAGTCGCACAGACGGGCATTGCCGTCCCCGTAGGCACGTTGCCGGCGGCCCAGGAGCCGGAAGCTCCCGCCAAACCTTCCGTGACCAGGATCACCATCGCCTATGGTACGGAGACAGGCAATTCGAAAAAATTAGCCACGGATTTTGCAGCCAGGGCAAAGAAGAAAGGGATCAACGCCAAGCTGGTGGGTCTTGAGCAATACCGCCTCACCGACCTGCCAAAAGAAGAATACTTCTTTACAGTGATCAGCACACAGGGGGATGGCGAGCCGCCGGCCTCCGCCAAGAAATTCTATGATCACATCCACCGGGAGCCCCTGCAGTTAGGGCAGCTGAAATTTGGCGTTTTGGCGCTTGGCGACACTTCCTATCCTCTTTTTTGCAAGGCAGGCGAGGATGTCGACCAGCAGCTGCACCGCATGGGAGGGCAGCGTATCGTCAGCCTGCAGAAATGCGACACGGATTACGAGGCCGAGGCGGGCAGCTGGTTTGACGGTATCCTGCAAAAATTGCTTAGCGCCGGCGCACCTGCCGCAGGTACACCGGCAACGACCACCCGCAAACCCACGGGAAAGAAAATATATACGGGCACCATCCTCAATAATGTCAATCTCAACGACATCGGGTCCGAAAAACAGACCTACCACCTGGAAATAGCCGCCGAGGCCGAATATCAGCCCGGCGATTCCATCGGGATCACGCCGGAAAATCCACTGGAGGTGGTGGAAGCCATCCTATCGCTGACAGGCGTCACCCCCACGAATAAAGTGACCTACCGGGATGAAGAGCTGTCTGTTTCCGATGTGCTCCGTAAGAAGCTGAACGTCGTCTTCCTCCCGGAACGGGTAGTGAAAAAATATGCCTCCATCGTCCGTCAGGATATTCCGGAGACACGGATAGGATTACTGGACCTGTTGAAGATCTATCCCGTAAAGGATGCTGCGCAATTCCTGGAAGTGGTTAGCATTCTGGAACCTATCGCGCCCAGACTGTATTCCATCTCCTCTTCTCCTGAAGCGCACAGCGGAGAGATCCATATCACCGTCACCAAGGACACGTTCGTCGTCAATGGCGAGACCAAACACGGCCTCTGCTCCGACGCGCTGGCGCAGCTGTCCCCGGATCAACCCCTGGATTTCTATGTCCACCGGAATTCGCAGTTTAAGCTGCCGGCCGCAGACAAGGATGTGATCATGATCGGCCCCGGTACGGGCATCGCTCCCTTTCGCAGCTTTCTGGCCGAACGGGACGCTACGGGCGCCAGTGGAAAGAACTGGCTCTTCTTCGGGGACCAGCATTTTACCACGGACTTCCTTTATCAGACAGAGATACAGAACTGGATGCAGACGGGCGTGCTGACAAGGATGAACACGGCCTTTTCCCGCGATCAGAAAGAAAAGGTCTATGTACAGCATAAGATGCACCGGCATGCCGAAGAATTATATAAATGGCTGGAAGAAGGGGCGCATATCTATATCTGCGGCGCCAGGGAGCCGATGAGCGTGGATGTCGAAAATGCATTGCTGTCTATCATAAAGGAGCAGGGTAAAAAGAATGCCGCACAGGCTGAAAGCTATCTGAACGAATTGATAGAAGCAGGCCGATTTGTAAAGGATGTATATTAAACCAACGAACTTATGAGCGAGATCAAACAAAATACTTTATCACCCGCAGAGCCTCCCAAGCAAACGAACCTGTCGTCGACCGAGCGGATCAAGCAGAAGAGCGACGGGCTGAGAGGCACGATGATAGAAAGCCTGCAGGATGAAGTGACAGGAGCCATCAGGGAGGATGACCAGTCCCTGATAAAGTTCCATGGCATGTATCAGCAGGACGACCGTGACAGAAGGGAAGAACGCGCCGAAAAGAAGCTGGAGCGTCTTTTCTCCTTTATGATCCGTCTGCGGCTGCCGGGGGGCTTCCTTACACCCGAGCAATGGATCGCTCTTCATCACATCGCGGGAGAACATTCTACGGGCACCATCAAGATCACCACCCGTATGACGGTGCAGCTGCATGGATTGCTGAAATCCCATTTAAAGCCCACCATCCAGGCCTTCAACCAGGCAGGTCTCGACTCCATCGCCACTTGTGGCGACGTGAATCGCAATGTCACCTGCGCCGCCCATCCCATGCAATCGGAGGTACACGAAAAGATACATTCCTATGCAGCCCGGATCAGCGAAATGCTGAAACCAAAGACCCATGCCTACTACGAAATATGGCTGGACGAGGAAAAGCTGGCCGACAGGACGGAGGAAGAGGATCCTCTCTACCAGGACAGGTACCTCCCCCGTAAGTTCAAGGTAGGCATTGGCATTCCCCCGAACAACGAGGTCGATGTATACACGAATGATTGCGCGCTGGTCGCCATCATCGAGAACAAGAAATTAACAGGATTCAATATTGCTGTCGGCGGTGGCCTGGGCGCCACGCATGGCAACCCGGACACTTATCCCAGGCTGGCGACCACGCTCGGCTTCGTATCCGTAGCCGAAGGCGACGAGAAGCTGCTGAGAGCCGTCTACGAGGTTTGTACCGTCCAGCGTGATTATGGAAACCGCAGCGACCGGAAACTGGCCAGGCTGAAGTACACCGTGGATAAGTACGGCGCAGACTGGTATAGGGAAGAAGTAGGAAGGCGTGCAGGTTTCCCCCTGGAAGACCCGCGTCCCGTCACCTATACCGAACGCATGGACTTTTATGGCTGGCAGCAGAACCATAAAGGTCTCTGGTACTATACTCCGTTTATCGAGAGCGGGCGCGTCCTGGATGATGAAAAGGTGGCTATGAAGACAGCGCTGCTGGAAATTGCCCGGACGGGGAAAGCAAATTTCAGGTTCACCGGCAACCAGAATCTCATCCTGGCCGACATCAACAAAAAGGACAAGGCCGCCGTCGAAGAAATACTCGATAAATACGGCATTATCCGGTATACCGGAACGGCATCGGCCCTGAGAAAGAATTCCATCGCCTGCGTGGCGCTGCCTACCTGCCCCCTGGCATTGGCGGAGGCGCAGCGTTACCTGCCCGTGCTCATCGACAAGATCGAGGAACTGCTGGACAAGCACGAGCTGAGCAATGAAAATATCATCACCCGTATGACCGGCTGCCCCAATGGATGCGGCCGCCCCTATGCCGCCGAGATCGGTTTTGTCGGTACAGCCCCGGGACATTACAATATGCACCTTGCAGGCGACCACGAAGGATTGCGTCTGAACAGGATCTATAAAGAGAACCTGGACGAAGCGGCTATCCTGCGGGAGCTGGACCTCCTGTTCTGGCTCTATAAGAAGGAACGGATCACCGGCGAGAAGTTCGGGGATTTCGCCTGGAGACAACGCTGGTATAAGCAATAAATCTGGCCCTTCCGGCAACCGACCTGTGGTCGGTTTTTTAAAAAAATATTAGTCTATTAATTAAGTAGACTTTTTTAAATCAAAAATAGTCTATAATTTTGGTGGACTAAACACTGAAACATCTTAAACAGCCAAACAGAACCATTGTTATGAGTAATGCTAAAAAATTCCCTTTCCTTATCCTTCTATCCCTCCTCATCGCGGGCAATCCGGTCTTTGCCCAGGACAATCCCAATACACTCATCGAAATATCCGGAAGAGTGACAGATCAGGATAAGCACGAACCCCTGTCTGATGTCAGCGTGCTGGTAAAAGGTACCACGACAGGCACCGTAACCAACCTGTCCGGGGACTTCCGGCTGCGTACCAGGGCGCCCCTGCCCTTCACCCTGGTATTTTCCTCCGTGGGCTTCGAACAGCAGGAATTCGAGGTGAAAAGCCTGGGTTCTAATCTTCGGATCGAACTGTCCACACGAACAGTACTGGGTAATGAGCTGGTGGTGACAGCCAGCCGTGTGCCGGAAAATATATTGAGAAGCCCTGTCGCCATCAACAAGCTGGATATACGGGCCATCCGGGAGAGCCCCTCACCCAGTTTCTACGATGCATTGGAAAACGTGAAGGGAGTGCAGATGACCACCTCCAGCCTTACATTCAAAGTTCCTAATACACGGGGCTTCAATATTCCCAACAACTTCCGGTTCATGCAGCTGGTGGACGGCGTGGACATGCAGGCTGCCACTCTTGGCGTACCGCTGGGCAATGCCATCGGACCCACCGAGCTGGACATCGCCAGCGTCGAGATCACTCCGGGCGCTGCCAGCGCATTGTATGGGATGAACGCCATCAATGGGATGGCCAACCTGCTGACAAAAAGCCCTTTTACCAGCCAGGGTCTTAGCATCTACCACAAGACGGGCGTAAACCATGTAGATGGGAAAGACCATGACCCGGCCATTCTCACCGAATCAGCCATTCGTTATGCCAGGGCCATCAATAAAAAATGGGCGTTCAAGCTGAATTTCGGCTATATGCAGGGTACGGACTGGCGGAGCAACACACGACTGGACCAGAATCCCAATAACCTCAACAGCGCTAATCCCAGGTTCCCGGCCCTCAATGGTCCTGAGAACAATATGGCCTTCGATGGATGGAATAAATATGGAGATGATGTGCTTTCCGGCAGCAATGTAGTGTCCATCAGTGGGTTGACCATCGATGGCAATGCGAATCAGACCTTACGGGTAGCACGTACAGGCTATTGGGAGACTGACCTGGTAAAGCCACAGGTAAGGAACATCAAATTCGACGCCGCCCTTCACTACCGGCCTACTGAGAAGACCGAGATCTCCTATTCCTACCGGGTAGGGTCCATGGACGGGGTATTCCAGCGGGGTAATAAGATACGCCTGGACAATGTCGTGGTCCAGAACCACCACTTCGAGCTGAAAGGCAGCAGCTATGTCGTCCGGGCTTATGTTTCGATCGAGAACACCGGCAATTCCTACAATGTGAAGCCCCTGGCGGACAATCTGGACCTGTATACGGGCGGGGCCACCGATGTTGCCACTCCTGCCAGCTGGGGGTCCAAATACAAGGCGGCATTACAGAATTATGCCGCATCGCACGGAGGAGCATTGAACTCCTCGAATCTTGCCGATGCAGGCCGTTATGCCCGTCAGCAGGCGGACGCAGGCCGGGCCGAACCCGGTACGGAAAGATTTAACAGACTCATAGATACTATCCGCAAGATCAATAACTGGGACATCAAATCCTCCGCCATCCCCGACGCACCTGTCACCGGCGGTGCAGCCCTTATCCAGAAAAGCCGGCTGTACCACACGGAAGCGCAGTGGGACCTGTCGAAGTACGTAAAGATCTTCGACCTGCTCATAGGCGCCGATGCCCGCATCTACCAGGTCATTCCCGACGGGAACAACTTTGTCGACTTTTCCCGCCCCATCGACGAACGGAATAAGCCGGAAAAGGACGGCAGCTTTGGCAAGGACGTATTGTATAAGAAATTCGGCGGTTTCACACAGGTGACGAAAACCTTTTTTGAAGAAAAGCTGAAATTGTTCGCCTCTCTTCGCTACGACTATAATCCGGAGTTCGACCCCAGGCTCACTCCCCGTCTGGCAGCCGTCTATACGTTGAACCAGCGGCATAATTTCCGCCTGACCTTCCAGAACGGCTATCGCTTCCCTGCCCTCTTCGAAGCTCTTTCCTATGTGAACAATGGCCGGGTCAGAAGAGTGGGAAGCCTGCCCTATATCGATAAGGGATTAGGTTATCTCGAGAACAGCTATACCCAGCAATCCGTCGTCAATTTCAATGCAGCAGTCAGTGCAGCAGGAGGCAGCAGACAGACAGCCCTGGACAACCGCAACCTGCTCGTACCCGCCGACCTGCCTGACTCGAGGCCCGAGCAGATCACTTCTTTCGAGGCGGGATATAAAAGCGTACTGCTGAACAATACCCTCGTCATCGACCTGGACGCCTATATCAACACTTACAAAGGATTCCTTGGACAAGTGCAGGTATTCGTTCCCCATGGCGTGACCATCGGGTCAGATACGGCAGTACTTGCCATGTTGGACAAAAATAGGAATGCCCAGGACCGATATAGGGTATACACCAATGCCAAAAATACCTATCACAACTATGGATCGGCCCTTGCGATCACCTATAATTTCTATAAGAAATTTACCATCGGCGGCGCGCTCAACTATAATAAAATGAAGTCCAATCAGACGAATGATGTATTTGTCACCGGCTTTAACACACCGGACTGGTCGGGGAACATTTCGTTCGGCAACAGGGAGGTGGTAAAGAACATCGGGTTCAACGTTGTCTGGAGATGGCAGAACAGTTTCCTTTGGGAAAGTCCCCTGGTAACGGGTACCATATCCGCCTTTAGCACGGTGGACGCCCAGGTGAGCTTCCATCTCCCGAAAATAAATTCCACGATCAAGCTGGGTGGATCGAATATCCTCGACCATCGCTACCTGCAATAGGCCGGCGGGCCCACGATCGGAGGCTTGTATTATGCCGCCATCACTGTCGATGGCT
>DASZWE010000200.1:0-13443 GCA_035546735.1 Puia sp. | reverse complement strand
ATATCACCGTGGTGCATAGTCCCGAGACCGCCAATGGCGTCAACGAGGATGTTGTAAAGGCGCACCTTGTCGATATATATGGCAACCTCATGTACAACACAGCTGTGGATTTCAGCATTACATCAGGTGTGGCCAGCTTTGCAGCGGGGCCGACCGTAACGACGGATCCTTCCGGCGGGGCCAATCCTGGTGAGGGATTGGCAACTCTGGTGAGCACCACCGTGGGATCTGTAAATGTGCAGGCCAAGGTGGGTGGGGTTACCATCGGCAATGGCGCCGGAGGTACGGATGTCACCGTACAATTTGTCGTGGGCGCTCCTGACCCGTCGAAGAGTCTTATCAGCGTGGTGCACAGTCCGGAGACGGCCAATGGCACGAACCAGGACGTAGTGAAGGCGCATATCGTAGACGCCACTAATCATGTTGTTGCCAATGCCAGCGTCACATTTGCCATCTACAGCGGCACCGGTCAGTTTGTCGGGAACGCTACCGTGACAACGGATGCCAACGGGAATGCGACCATTCCTATCGTAAGCACCGTGGCGGGGGATGTGCAGGTACAGGCCATAGTGAACGGAACGCCTATCAGCAATGGAGCAGGTGGGACCACCGTAACCGTGCAGTTCGTAGCGGATTCACCCAGCTCCGCGACCAGCTATATCGCAGTGGTACATAGCCCCGAGACCGCCAATGGCACGAACCAGGACCTGGTGAAAGTGTTTCTGGCCGATCCGAATGGCAATCCTATCAGCGGCGCATGGGTGACATTCACCATCCTCAGCGGCACCGGTCAGATCGTGGGCAGCAGCCAGGTGAGATTAGGCGCTGCGAGCGGCTTCCCGCCGGGAGAAGCAACCATTCCCATTGTGAGCACGGTGGCGGGCGACGTGGTGATACAATGCCAGGTCAATGGAACAGCTTTTATTTTTACCAATAATACGGATGGAGGCAAGTCGGTGACGGTACAATTCGTGGCGGGCGCCCCCGATGCGTCGAAGAGCACCATTTCTGTCGTTCAGAGCCCGGCTGCGGCCGATGGCACATCGCAGGACATAGTGAAGGTGCACCTGGTGGATGCCAATGGCAATCCCACCACCGGTACTGTTACCTTCAGCATTCTCAGCGGTACCGGTCAGTTCGTGGGGAATGCCACGGTGAATGTCAACGTGGATGGGACCATTGCGCTGGTGAGCACGGTGATCGGCGATGTGGTGGTACAAGCACAGCTCCCCGATGGCACCTACATCAGCAATGGCAGCGGCGGCAATTCCGTGACCGTGCAGTTCGTGGCAGGCGCGCCCGATGCGTCGAAGAGTCTGCTTTCCGTCGTTCAAAGTCCGGCCACAGCCGATGGCGTAGCGCAGGACGTAGTGAAGGTGCACCTGGTGGATGCCAATGGCAACCCTACTAGCGGCACTGTTACCTTCAGCATTCTCAGCGGTACGGGTCAGTTCGTGGGCAGTGTCACGGTGAATGTCAACGGGGATGCAACCATTCCCATCGTCAGCACGGTGGCGGGCGATGTCGTCGTACAGGCCAAACTGGCGGATGGAACTTTTGTCAGCAATGGCAGCGGCGGTAATTCCGTGACCGTACAGTTTGTAGCGGGTCCGGCTGTACCTTCTGCACCCAACGCACCTTCCGATCCGAATGCTCCCGGCGGTACCAAGGGTACACAGCTCAGTATTGTAAAGAATTATGCGGCGGCCGATGGTGCGGCAATGGACAAAGTGAATGCACATATCACGGATGCATATGGCAACCCTGTAAAGAATGAGGTGGTGACCTTCTCGATAAGGGCGGGTGGAACCTCTACCGGTACGGCCCAGCTGGTGGGCACGGTGACTGTAACGACGGATGCCAATGGAGATGCCGTCATGTCGATCACCAATACAGTGGCAGGTACGGTATGGATCGATGCCACCATCGACTACAACGGCAATCCCACCTCGCTCATCGATGGCAGCTACAAGGAAGTGACCTTTGTAAATCAGCCGGATGTGACCAACCCCAATACCCGCCTGATCGTCATCGTATATGAGGCGCTGGCGGATGGGCAGTCGACGACCGTAGTGAAGGCGCATATAGTGGATCAGAATGGAGATGTGCTGCCAGGCCAGGATGTAACGTTCAGCATCGACAGCGGCAACGCCACCATCGTCACTCCGCAGCCTGTGACAACGGATGCCAATGGGGATGCCATCATCGACATCACCAGCACCAAGCCCGGGTTTGTGCTGATAACGGCCACCGTGGGTGGGAAGTCCATTACATTCGGAAGTCCGGCGAGAGTGAAGTTTGCGGCGATAAATATATATGTACCGAAGGTGTTCACGCCGAACGGGGATGGATCGAATGATGTGCTGAAGCCCATATTGGTAGGTATTTCCGCCTTCCATTACTTCAATGTGTACAACCGGTGGGGCAACCTGGTCTTTACGACGCAGGACCCGAACCATGGTTGGGATGGAACGTTCAAGGGGGTACCGCAGCCGGTGGAAACGTATCTGTGGATCGCGGAAGGCGTAGATATCAACGGTAAGAAGATCGTTGCGAAGGGTATGACATCGCTGGTGAAGTAAAGCTCCGGCGGGTGTCGTCAATATATAAAATAAATCCAATATCCAGATGAGGAAGAATTATATCATACTGTCTCTTTTGCTACTTGCGGGCTTTGCCCGTGGGCAGGAGATCAATTTCTCGCGGGTGCAGGATATGGCAATCTGGTATAACCAATCCCTCAAGACTGACAAGGAAAACAGTTTAAAACTCAATTATCGCAACGTTCAATATGGCGGTCAGATAGCTTACAACAGCGTTGCCGCCCTCTACGATATGCCATTGTTGTCCAAGGAAGCCAAGACCAGGGAGAATGCGGCTTATTTCAGCCTGGCTGCAGGGGCTGCCTCGGACAAGTCCAATGATGGTATCTTAAACAATGTCACGGGAATGTTGGGCATATCGTATGCCGTACCTATCGGGCGTAAGGAAACATATCTTGCCGCGGGGTTCCAGGGCGCCTATTACCAGAGCAATTTCAATGTCAATGGCGTGTCGAATGCCTTTGGCGACCAATATGATAATTACGGTCCCATAGAAGGAGCTCCTTCCGCCGACCGGCTGGCTTCGGGCTGGAGCTATGGTCATTTCAATCTGAATGCGGGGGTCTCTGTATTCAGCAATGCACGGTATGACAAATGGTACCTGGGGGTGTCTGCCATGCAGATCAACAAGCCCTATTCCTACAGGGTCAAGTCCGACAGCACACGTCTGAAGATGAACTACGGCATACAAGGCGGATACCGGTATGTCACGCAGTCGGATGACGAAGTAGCTTTTTATATGGCCATGAACTGGCAGGGGCCGGCCTATCGTCACTATTATAATTTTTCTTATACCAAGTCTATACCCGGTGTCACTGGCGGTGCGGCTGTGGGGCTGGGCCTCGGGTATCGTTATGACGATGCGCTGATCCCCAACCTGGAGATCCGGTATCAGAAGCTGATCATAGGAGTGTTATATGATGTCAATATTTCAACCATCAGCGCTGCAGGTATTTCCCGTAACGGGCTGGAGCTGGCGCTTAAAATAGATTTTTAAATATTAACCCATGAAGAAGGTAATTATTTGTTTGACCGGTGCTTTTCTGCTGATCCTTGGAGGTTTGCGGGCGCAGGACAATTCCGCGTCCGGCGTAGATACGGTAAGGGAGCAGCCTGTAGTGGATACCGTTCAGAGTCCTGAAACGGCCCCTGTAAAGGACACGGGCAGCATGGTGAAAGATACGACGGGCACTATGAAGGACACCACCGTGAAAGTGGATATTCCGAATAAGGATACCATTTCCGTTGCTGTCGTGGTGCCGCAGGATACTGCTGCCGCCAAAGGATCCCAGCCTTCCCAGCCGTCCCAGCCGCAGGATTCAACCATACAGGAAGAAAACCCTGGCCGGCAGCTGGATACGCGCTGGTTCATATCCCCTCTTTTGAAGTTCCAGTTCCAGGATTTTGCCTTTTTGGAAAAGAACCGGAAGGGATATCTCAGCGATGCCAACACATTACCTTTCTTCAGTCGCGGGAATGCCTCCTTTGCCGCCAGTGCCTATAAGAACCTCACCGGCCGGCTGTCCTTCAGCGCGGACCTGGGGCTTAGCTTCGGGCATGTCACCAATGACAATGTACTGATCAGCCAGACCAAGTCGAAGACCTATAACCTGGTAAATGTCGCCCTGTATTATCATATCCTGGCCGCGTCCTACCGGCTGCAACCTTATATCACCGTTGGATTCAACGATATTATCAATGATGCCTCCTATATCAGCGCACCCATTGGCGTTGGAGCGAAATTCAATGCGAAGAAGATAATGGTGATGGGGCAGATCACGTATGGGTACGCCATGACCAATAGTGTCTCCAATACTACCATGTATTCGATGGGGGTCTATCTGCCTATCAGGAACAAGAAGCAGCGGAAGCAGGAGAAGGAGGATCAATCGCCGTATAACAGGCCCGGCAAGGACGATAAGAAAGATTCCACTTCCAAGAATGGGCCTATTACCATCAATATTACTATCAATATGGACTCGGTGAGAAGGGCCAGGGGATTGAAGGATGATGAAGACGGTGTTTCGGGCAGGGATGGAAGAGATGGCGCCGACGGAGCGGATGGCAGTGGCGGTGGCGGCCGCAGGCGTGGTCGTCATACGGGCGCTCTGGCCACCTCTCTCAACCTGGATGATGATTTTGGGGATGACGACTACAAGGTGGATACCATCGATGGTATGCCGGTAGTGCGATTTGTCGTGTACTTCGAATTCAACGAATATGGTCTCAACTCCAAGGCATTCGCCACGGTAGACAGGGTGATCGATCACTTACGGCACAAGCCGAACCTGGTCATCGAGATCAAGGGATATACGGATGATGTGGGTACCAACCAGTACAACAACTATCTCTCCCGCAGGAGGGCCAAGATGGTGCTGGAATATATGAACAGCCGGGGTGTGCCTTCGGACTACATGAAGGCCAAGGCGTATGGCAGCGACAACCCTGTGGCGGACAACAAGGACCCGAACTCGGCATGGCTGAATCGTCGCGCTGAGATCATCGTACATGAACGCGAAGCATCACGAACGCCATAAAAAATCAATTATGTGCGTGCGTAAAAATAACTTATTGGAAACAGCAGTTTATTAAAAATAATAGTATATTGAAAACTTGAAAATGAAGAACCATGAACATTCGTATTGAACTGGTAGATGAAAGAGGCAATCATATCAACCCTAGTCATGTAAGTCCGGTAGAGTATTTAGCAAGATTTTTGAATAAATGTGTAGTCAATAAAGTGTATCAGAAGATGGCGGCTGCCGGCAGGTCGGGCACCATATTGGTGTACCAGGACCGGATCGAGGTGCGGGAGGGCTAGGTGTTGCCGGTGATCTTCTCAATCTCATGAGCGTAGCCAGCCCCGATGGGCAATTCTTTATCCTTTATCCAAACCGAGCCTCTTTCGATGCGGCTGACCTTGGCCGTGGCAACCAGGTAGCTGCGATGGATACGGACGAAGAGGCCGGCGGGCAGGAGTTCCTCCACTTCGTTCATGGTCAGCCGGGACAGTATCTTTTCATCCGGCAATACAAACTGCATATAATTCCCTGTGCTCTGCACATAAAGGATGTCTCCCAGGTCCACCCGGATCTGTCCATATCCGCTCTTGATAAAAATATGATCGGGGCCCGGATGTGATCCTATATTTTGTTTCTTCAATGTATACAGCTCATAGGCTTTGTGGCAGGCTTTGAGAAAGCGTGCCGGTGAAAAGGGTTTGAGCAGGTAGTCGATGGCGTCCAGCTCGAAGCTTTGGACGGCGTGCTCGCTATAGGCTGTCGTAAAGATGACCATGGGGGGATGGGAGAGATTACGAAGAAGGTCCATGCCGGAGATGTCCGGCATTTTTATGTCCAGGAACAGCAGGTCGGTGTCCCCCTTTTTCAGGTAGCCCATCGCCTCGAAGGCGTTGGTAAAGCAGGCCTGGAGCTGCAGAAAGGGGATCTTTCCGGACAGGCTTTTGATCACCTCCAGGGCCATGGGTTCGTCATCGATGGCTACCGCTTTTAGCATACCGTAGTAGAATTTATTACAAGTTAGTGATCTTCCCCGGCTCGATGAGCAGCTGGATAAAGAATTCCCTGTCATTGCCGTTGACGAAAAATTCGTGCTTGCCGGGATATATCAGGCGGAGGCGGTTGACCACATTTTTCATACCTACACCGGACCTGTCCTTTTCCGGGTCGTTGTCCTGGCGGATGTGCACGCTGTTCTTGACCTCGAAGAGAATGCCCTTCTTATCACAGGACAGGCGGATGTCAACCCATGACTTATCCTTTAGACTGATACCGTGTTTGAAGGCATTTTCAATAAATGGGATCAGGAGCATGGGGGCGATCATATGATCGCAGGAGCCGCTTTCGATGTCGGCAGTGATAGTGATGTCGGGCGAGGACTGGGTGCGTAGCTTTTGCAGGTCGATGTAATTCTTCAGGTATTCTATCTCTTTGTACATGGGTATCTTTTCCTGGTGATTCTCATGGAGCATGAAGCGCATCATGTCCCCCAGCTTTTGTATCCCTTCCGCCGCACGGAAGGCGTTCTCCTGGAGGGCTGTGCCGTAGAGGGTATTGAGGGAATTGAAGAGGAAGTGAGGGTTGATCTGGCTGCGGAGGAACTGCAGGTCTGCTTCGGACTGGTCGAGGGCGATCTCCAATCCCCGGAATCGAAGGATGCTGTCCTTGCGCCAGCGAAAGATGAACCAGGAGATGGGGGCGATGAGGAACAGCTGAATGAGCCAGGCCGTAAGGATGAATGGCACAAAGGCTTTGGGCTCCTCGACGGAGATGCCAAACAGGATGCTGAAAGGGATAGCCAATAAAAGGGTAGACCCGAGGATGCGGCGCAGATTGACGCCTCTCAACAGGGGGGTGTCTCCTTTGGAAGGGAATACCCAAAAAATGAGGACAAGAAAGGTGAGGACGATGCCCGGGATACAGGTAAACATGACAGTGAAGATCTTCATGTCCGCCAGACCGAATGCAATGAGAAAATAGCCTATCGCGCAGTATACGGCAAAGTTGACCGTGATCTGGTTGGTCAGCCGGATACGGAATAGTCGCCATTGGGAAGGCTGGGCCAGCCGGCTGATGACGGCTTCGCGAATGCAGGCATAGAACAGGTAGAAGAACAATACCCAGAACGCTTTTTTCAATCCATGGCCCATGATGATCTGCCGGGGGTCGAAGTTGTTGGAAGGGCTGGCATACCAGAAAGCCTCCCGGAAAAAGATGGCGAGGCCCCAGCCGGCGCCCAGGAGGATAACGAGGACGAAAGTATAAAGGACGGCCCAGATGGTGCGTTTGAGAACCAGGCCCGAGGCGCCTTTCATATCGATGCCACCCGACCGGGCAAAATGGAAGGTAAAGGAGCCTTTTACGGGAGCATCCGTTTGTAGCAGGCGGGGCAGGATAAAGAAATTCATCTGCAGGAAGGCGAGGTAGAGCATGACAGGGACGCTGACATCCGGCAGAAAGATATTGGTGAAATAGTTGAAAGGAACCTGGTTATTTGCAAATGCATCGCCATATTCCTTATTCAATCCAGCCCATGAATTGTCGAGGATATGCCAGATCGGTCCGCATACGCCGAGGATACAGAGTATGGTAGCCAGGGTCAGTTCGTGCTCCCTCCACCGGAGTCTTGGGGTGGCGGGTTCCTGGAGGGCGTCGCTGTGAGAGGTCATCATCTTGTCTTTTTTTATACAAGGATAGGGCATTGCTGCCCTATCCTTTGTCAAATGTGATAAACCTCTCTGAAAATGTGACGAGTATTATCGTCCCGCCTTGCTAGTCTCGTTCTTTTCGGCCTTCTCGGTTTTGTCGTTCTGTTTGGCCGCTCTTTCCAGGTTCTTTTTCAGGATGGAGATATAGCGCTGGGCGTCCGAATTGCCCGGATCGAGGCTGAGCAGCTTTTCAAAATAATCGATGGCGCCTGTATAGTCCTTTTCCGCATTGGCCTTATAGGCGGCGATATAGCCATAGGATTCCACGAGGTGCTTACGATTCGTCTTGCTGGTGGTGTCCTTACCGGCGATCTCGATGAGCTTGAGGTAGTGGGGGATGGCCATGCCCGTGGTCATGGACGTATCGATGGCAGCGTCGCTGCGGGCGCGCCAGTAGTAGCCAAAGTCCTGATCGGGATATTTTGTTTCATAGAGGCCGAATACGCTGTCGGCCATGGGATAGTTCTTAGCCATATAGTGGGCAAGCCCCCAGTTGAACAGATCCAGATTGGTCGCCTGGGGGCTGTGCTGGTAATATTTGCCCAGCCAGATGGCCTGATTGGGATAGTCCTTTAACTTTTTATAGAGCTCTGCCAGCTTCTTGTCATAGGCAATACTCTTTGTCGTGTCTTTTTCCATGGCCGCGGCGCGGACGTAGTAGGTGGCGGCGGAGTCCGGCTGCTGCATCTTGTCATAGATGTCACCCATGGTCTCATAGTCCTTGACCACAAAGCCGGTGTCCTGCTGCCGGCCAAAATAGGCCCGCATGTATTCCAGCGCCCTGGCGGAGTCATTGAGCTCTTTATAGCTGTAGGCTATGAGCTTGAAGAGACGCGGCTCGGCCTGCTGTCCCTGCTGTCCCAGGATCTGCCGGGCGTGCTGGATCGCGTCCTGGTATTTGCGGGAGGCGTAAAGGAGGTCAGTCAGCAAATAATCATTGGCGCTGCTCTTGTCACTGGCTGCAATGTAATGCTGAAGGCAGTCCATGGCTTTGTTGACGTCTTTGAAGTAGTAGTGATAATACAGCTCGTACCAGGCGGGAGCGTAGAGGGAGTCGGCGGTGACGGCGTCGGTGAAGTACTTTACGTACATGGCGTCATTGGCCTGGGAGACGAAGATCTTTCCCATGCGGTAGGCCGCTTCGGCATAGCGATTGTCCTCATCGAGCGCCTTCTGGTAAGCCTTGTAGGATTCCGTGCCATTCGCTAATTTACGGTAAGCATTGCCCATGGCCACGTATAGTTCGGGGTTGTGTTTGTCCCTTTTGGTGGCGCGGTTGAGCAGGTCGATGGCATAGCTGGCGTCGCCTTGGGGTGCGTCCTGTTGGGCGAGGGCTATGGCCAGCAGGACCTTGGGGTCCTTTTGTTTGGTCTCTTCCAGGGCCTTGTTGAAGTAAAGCATGGCGCTGTCCTTCTTATTGTCCTGCAGGAGCACCTGACCATAGGCGCAAAGGATAAGGGGGGCGTTGGCATTGCCGGCCGGCAGGAGCCGGAGGCTGTCGCGGATGTTGTCTGTCTTCCCATTGTGCAAGTAGGCGCGGGTGAGCAGCCACCATGCTTCTGCATTGTTGGGGTCTGCTTTTATGATAGACTGCAATAAATGGGCAGCCCCCTCATAGCGTTGATAGTATAACAATCTGTAGGCTTCGACTGTCGACTGGCTTCGGAGGCCGCCCATCACAAATAGCAGGCAAATCGCAAAGGTCAATTTTTTTGTCAGGATTCTCATGCTGTTAAAGTAGCTCCGGCTTCTTAATGAAATATTAAAGGGGTATTAGAATTGCATTAGAGAATAGGGAGTGGGGGTCGCAGTGGGGGATTTTGCCTAATTTTATGGCCGAAGGAACCGCGGGATGCGGTTCGCCCGAAGGGGCAGACATTAAACTTACCATGGAAGAAAGGAAGATATTAGTGATCGAGGACGAGAAAAAGATCGCCGATACGTTGAAGATGGGATTGACGGAGCAGGGTTTTGATGTAGAGGTGGCTTATGACGGCAAGCTTGGCTATCAATTGTTTACTTCCCGTCCTTTTGATCTTGTGATACTGGATATTAATCTGCCCGGGATCAACGGCTATGATCTCTGCAAGATGATCCGTAACAGTGATACGCACACGATCATTGTCATGCTCACGTGTATGAATACGTTGGAGAACAAGATCGAAGGGTACGATGCGGGAGCGGACGACTATATGGTAAAGCCGTTCGAGTTCCGGGAGCTGCTGTTGAAGATACGTGCCGTGCTGAAGCGTACTCCCGGCGCCTCGCAGCCGGTGGGCAGGTTGCTGAAGGCCGCGGACCTTGAGATGAATCTGGACAATAAGGAAGTGCGCAGGGATGGCCGGCAGATCAAGCTTACCGCAAAGGAATTCCAACTGCTGGAATACCTGCTCCGCAATAAGAACAGGGTGGTGTCGAGAGCCGACCTGGCCATCAATGTGTGGGATGTGGATTTCAATACGAACACAAATGTCATCGATGTGTATATCAGCTATGTCCGGAACAAGGTAGATCGTGATTTCGAGCAAAAGCTGATCCAGACACAGGTGGGTATGGGATATATCCTGAAAGAAAACTTCCGGTGATGCCGGTGGGGGACGTCAATTCTAATACTTTTCTAATCCCGGATTAAGCCCCTGTTAAGACGGGCGGCGGATATTGTCCTCCAAATCATCCAGCATGCGTATCAAAAACATAGCATTGGCAGGGCTGCTGCCGCTGATGCTTTTGTCCTGTGTCAGCAGTAAAAAGTTCAAGGCTCTTCAATCCAAATACGACGAACTCAGCAAATCCGACAGCGCTTTACGAAACGATCTGAAAAACTGTAATGATAAGACGGCGGACCTGACCAGACAAAAGTCTTCGTGTGACGACCAGGTAGCAGCGCTGAATAAGCGGATCGCTTTTTTGAAAGAGAACAATACACAGGCGTTGAAGCAGCTGGAAGATATGTCGGTGATCTCTACCTCCCAGGCGGAAAGCATCAAGAAATCGCTGGAGAATATCGGGGCCAAGGACGCTTATATCGAAAGTCTGCAATCGGCCCTGGCGCATAAGGATTCGTTGAATATGGCCCTGGTGAACAACCTGAAGGGGGCTATTGGCAATCTCAACGATCAGGATATCAATATCAAGGTGGATAAAGGGGTGGTCTATGTAGACATTTCCGACAAGCTGCTGTTCAATTCGGGCAAATACGATGTGACGCCCAGGGCGCGGGATGTATTGGGGAAGGTAGCGGCCGTCCTGAAGGCGCAGCCTGATATTGAATTTATGGTAGAAGGGCATACCGACAGCCGCCCGTTCCGGAGAGGGGCGTTGCTGGATAACTGGGACCTCAGTGTAAAGAGGGCCACTTCGGTGATCCGTATCCTTCAGAATAAATATGGGCTTCAGCCCAGCCATATGGCTGCTGCGGGCAGAGGGGAATATGTTCCCGTGGCTTCCAATGATACCAAGGAGGGACGTGCAGAGAACCGGAGGACGAGGATCGTGATATTGCCCCAATTGGATCAATTCTTTAAGTTGTTGGAGCGTAAGTAGTTAGGAGTGGGCCTTCGGGCCCCTTCTTTCTCCAGAAGGGCCAGACAAGGCACATTTTCCGGAAATTTTTATCGTAGATCTACGATAAAAATCGAGGGTCTTTGCTCTTTTTTAACATATTGGTTTGGGCTAGATTTGTTTTATCCAATTCCAATGAAGTAACCGATGTCCAAAAATCCAGAAAAACCAGCTTTCGTACTCATGTTCTGAAGAAAGCATTAAATTCCAATCTCTCTTGAAAAGCCCCTGACTAATCCTTGGGGGTTTTTTCGTTTTACGACCTCTTCGGGGCTGAAACCGGGACAGTTCACCGCCCTGCTAGCATGGGTATGTGTCTAATGGACAAAGCTAATGATCTTTATTTCTACCCGCCTGTTGCCCGTCCGCTGGGATTCGTCTCTTTCCTCCGGGTATATTTTGTTGCTGGCGCCAAAGCCTTTGTAGCTCATTCTATTCCTTTTTATCCCTTGGCCGACCAGAAAATCGTACACGAATTTTGCGCGCCGGGAGGAGAGGTCGGGAGTGCCTGTGTCGGCGTCACGGCCGTCGAAGCCATCGGACATGCAGCAAACGTAGCCCTGTATCTCGATGTGTAGTGCAGGATATTCTTTCATGATGGCTGCCAGTTCCTGCAGGATAATGGTGGATCCGGGGAGGGGGACGTGGCGATCGCCGTAGAAATTGACATTGCGGAGGACGATGTTCTTCCCAACGAGGTTGGTGGTGTCTTTAAAGATCTCCTGAAGGGTAGGGGGCCTTTGATAAATGATGGTATTGGGGTCGTCTGTGGCGGATGAGGTGTCGGGGATAATTACGGCTGTGTCGGGATGCGGGACGGCGATGGTAAGAGCCGGACTAATGTGGTTTATCAGGATCTCCACCCGGCGATTCAGCGCTCTTTTTTCGGGGCTGCTGTTGTCGTTCAACGGAAGATGACAGCCAAAGCCGTAAATGGTCGAGAACAGGGTGTCCGGCCAGCCTTTGGAGCGCAGGTAGTCACGGACGGAGTAGGCCCGTTGCTGGGACAGCCAGATGTTATGCACATCGCTTCCGGAGTTGTCGGTGTGTCCGGTGAGGAAGATATATACCTTATGGGTCACCGGGTCAAGTGCGGCCACGCCGGCAACCAGGCTATCGAGGGATTCTCTGTCCTGTGGCCGGATTTGGGACTTGTCGATGTCGAAGTGAACAATCACTAATGTCTGTCCTTTGGACGACGGGCCGGAGGCCCGTTTGGGTGTATCCTGCTGGGCTCTTGTAACGAAGCCCAGCAGCAATAAAACCAATATTATGCTATATCGCATCTGACAGGGACGTGAATGTGAAATCACGGATCTTCATCGGCGGTATCATGGCCGAACCTCCTCCTTCTCCACTGATGGTGCGTTCGGGTTTGCCGAGCGTCTCCAGGTTGTTGAGCATGATGACCGGGCTCTCATTGAAACGAAAATTCTTAATAGGAAATTTTATCCCGCCATTCTCGATATAAAAAGTACCGTCGCGTGTGAGACCAGTATAGAGCAATGTTTGGGGATCGACGGAGCGTATATACCAGAGGCGTGTAACGAGGATACCTTTTTCCGTGCTTTTTACCAGGTCTTCGATACTGGCGGCGCCGCCGTCCATGATAACGCTGTCGGGCGAGGGGGTGGGGGGGACCCCTTTTTGCTGTGCCCAATAGCGGGAGTAGAACAGATTTTTTATAACGCCCTTTTCTATCCAGCTGATCTTTTTCTGGGGCATGCCTTCGTAATTGAAGGGATAAGTGGGAAGGTCTTCGTTGTGGGGGTCGGAGTAGATATTGACCCTTTCGTCGACCAGCTTTTCGCCCAGGCGGGTCTTGCCACCCGGCAGGCTAAGGAAGCTGCGGCCTTCGTCGGCGCTGCGTGCATCGAGGCTGCCGTAGAGGTTTTCGAGGAGGACTATGCCGGCGGCAGGCTCCAGGATCACGGTATATTTGCCGGGCTCCAGGGCTTTGGCTCCGGTGGACCTGGCGGCCTTCCAGGCGGCGGTCTTCGAGGCGGCCAGCACGTCCAGTCTGCTGCTGTCGTTATAGCTTTTCGACGCATA
>DASZWE010000199.1:0-2706 GCA_035546735.1 Puia sp. | reverse complement strand
AAAACCACCCTGGCACAGGGCGTATTCTTCGAACCCACAGAAATGACCATACTCCCTAACCTCGACATCCTCATCGTCCAGCGCAGGGGAGAGATCCTTCTTTACAACCATACTACCCAAAAAGTGACACAGGCAGGATTCCTGGATGTCTATTTCAAAACACAGCACACACCGGGTGTCAATGCGGAAGAAGGCCTATTGGGCGTACAGGCCGATCCTGACTTTGCCCAAAACCACTTCGTCTACATGTATTACAGCCCCATCGACTCCTCCGTGAACAGGCTGTCACGATTTACCCTCACGGGAGACAGCATCGACAAAAAATCAGAAAAGGTCGTGCTGGAAGTAAAAGCGCAACGGGAGATATGCTGCCACACCGGCGGCTCCATCGCATTTGGCGCCGACCATACCCTGTTCGTGTCCACGGGCGACAATTCCACACCCTTCGACGAACCCAATACGCCCTATCCCAGCCACGGATATGCGCCGCTGGATGACAGACCCGGGCATCTTCAATACGACAGCCGCCGGGGCGCCGGTAACACCAACGATCTCCGTGGAAAGATCCTTCGCATAAAGGTCAATCCCGACGGCACTTACGACATCCCCCAGGGAAACCTCTTTCCAAAAGGAGAGGACAAGACCCGCCCGGAGATCTATGTCATGGGTGATCGGAACCCCTACCGCATCTCCGTAGACAAAAAGAATGGCTACCTGTACTGGGGTGAAGTAGGCCCCGATGCCAACCAGGACAGCCTCGACACAAGAGGCCCCAGAGGTTATGACGAAGTGAACCAGGCAAGGTCCGCGGGATTTTTTGGATGGCCGCTATTCGTCGGCAATAACTATCCCTACCGCCGGCATGATTATGCCACCGGTGTCAACGGTCCCGCCTTCGATCCGGCAAAACCCGTCAACGACAGTCGCAACAACACAGGGCTTCATGACCTTCCTCCCGCACAGCCCGCCTTTGTATGGTACCCTTATGGACCATCCGGGGAATTCCCGCAGCTAGGCACTGGTGGACGCTGCGCTATGGCAGGCCCCGTATTCTATTCCGACCTTTATCCCGACAGCACCCGCCTGCCGGATTATTACAACGGAAAATTCATTATGTACGACTGGGTACGCGGCTGGCTTAAAGCAGTCACCATGCGCTCCAACGGCGACCTGGATAATATGGAGCCGTTCCTGGACAACATCAGGTTCAACGCCCCCGTCGATATGGAGCTGGGACCCGATGGAAAGCTTTATGTACTCGAATATGGCAATGGCTGGTTTACCAAAAATCCCGATGCCGCCATCTCCCGCATCGACTACAACGGAGGGAACATCGCGCCCGTCGTCAGCGACTTCAACGTAGACAAGACCTCGGGACTCCTGCCATTGAAAGTGCACTTCTCCGTCAAGGCCCATGACTTTGAAAAGGATTCATTAAAATATGTATGGGACCTGGGCGACGGACATACACAGGAAACTACTGCCCCTTCGCTCGACCACACCTATACCAGGGCCGGTGATTATATCCTGTCCGTCACCGTCGTGGACGCAAAGAACGCCTCCACGAAAAGCAGCACCATCGGTATCTATGCAGGTAATGCCACCCCCATCGTGAATGTGCAGGTGAAAGGTAATCACAGCTTCTATTTCGAAGGCCATCCCGTGAGCTATGCCGTCACCGTGGATGACCCCGCTGACACCGGCAAAACCAACGATAGAAAGGGGCTGGTAGTATCCGCCGACTATGCGGAAGGCTCGGACAAGGCAGCAAGCCCCCAGGGTCACCAGGTCCTGAGCGGCGCCATAGAAGGAAAGAATATCATGCTGTCCCTGGATTGTAAGACCTGTCATAAAGTAGACGAGAAATCCATCGGCCCCTCCTTTACGGATGTAGCCAAACGTTATGCAAAAGACCCCGAAATGATATCCAAGCTTACACAAAAAGTGATAAAAGGCGGCAGTGGCAACTGGGGTGAAGTGGCCATGGCGGCACACCCCACCCTGAAAGAAGATGACCTCCACCAGATCATCGGCTGGATACAGACTCTTTCCGGTGTAGAGAAGACCACCCCATCTCTTCCCGCCAGCGGGACGGTAGACCCCACGATGCATCACCCTGAAAAAGATAATGGCGTACTGACCATCACCGCCTCCTATACCAATAAGGGAGGCGACAATATCCGCCCCCTGACAGGCACAGGCGCAGTGTCCCTTCGTAATTCCAAGCTGCTGTTCCGTCGCGCATCCACGCTGAAAGGTCCATTCCATAAGGACAATATCGACCTGACGGAAGTCAGGGGCGCCGAAGTAGGGGTCTATTGGAATAGCAAACCCGGCACTGCCTATCATCTGGAAATTCACCTCGACTCCGCCACGGGCAGGAAACTGGGCGAGCTCAACCTCAGCGGATCAGGCAAAGCCACCTCACCCGATAATAAGGAATGGCTGGAGACAGCGCATGTATCGCTGACCCCGGTGACGGATGGCGCCGTGCACAAGCTGTATATAATAGGAACAAGAGCCTCGGATATAACATACAGTGGTCCCATTGCTCGATCCACCCCCGCCCCGCCAGAGACAGGTGTAACGCATTGGTATATCCGATTACTCAAGTGATAATTGAACAACATGTCCCGGAAGAGATTTGGTTTGATCGTTTTTTGCTTTTGGATGGCGGCAGGTAATGCATGGGCCCAGTCTTCGAAT
>DASZWE010000198.1:0-2213 GCA_035546735.1 Puia sp. | reverse complement strand
CCTGGGCAAAACACCTTACGCCCAATATCCGCTCCGATTTTTCAAAAAGTCAGGCATACCTGGCAGACCGCTAATGCCTGTAGGCCGTCTATAAGCCCTCGTAGGACAACTTCGTCAGGGCTGTTTCGCCAGCAATTCATCCACCGTCCGGTAGATCTCTTTTTTCTGCTCTTCATAATGAGCCCCTGTCCCCGGACCGTTAAAACCCGTATGTATCCTGAATATCTTTCCCGTCTTATCCAAAAAAATGGTCGTAGGGAATCCGATGATCTTATCCAGCACCGGCAACGTCTTGGCAGTCCGGTCCGGGTCACCCACCGCCACTCCCGTGATCAGCATGGGATACTTCACCTGGAATCTCCGCTGAAAGCTCCGGAGACTGGCCTGGCTGCGGGCAAAATCCGTGCTGCGCTCATACGCCAGCCCGATGATCTCTACCCCCTTTGAATGGTATTCGTCATAGAATGCGCTTAAAAAGCGCGTTTCATCCATACAGTTAGGACACCAGGACCCCATGATCTGTATCAGCACCACCTTCCCCGCAAATCGCTTGTCCGACAGCGACACCGGCTTGCCATCGATGTCCTTAAAAGTGAAATGCAACGGCCCCGCATGCTTATCCCACCTCGTCAACGCAAATTCATCCGGCAGGGCCGCAGCGGCATCCCGCACCGCCGTCCAGGTCTCATAACCCGACGCACCCGAAAAATATTGCCCTCCCGTCAGACGGTCATTCCCTTCCAGCCGGGCAGAAAAATAATAAGCATGCCCCCCATCAAAGCAGGACAATCGAAGTGAATCCCCATCCATGATCCCCTCCAGGTAACGATAATCCCCCGTTGGATCCAGGAACGTACCCGTCACCCTGTCCCCTGCCTGCACAAACTCACCTACCCGCAACGAACTGTCACCGCCACGGGCATCGCGGAACACCGCCTTCCACCGCCCCTCTACCCCCCTCGGCGCCCGGCTTCCGGCGGGAAATCGCCTGGGATCATTATAAAAAGCTTTAAAAGGCATTTCCTGGTACCTGTCCGCACCCCGCTTCAACCACACCCCCTGCAGATCGCCATTGCCCAGGACCACCGCCCGCAGCTGCGATTCGAAAAAAGGGAGCTTTATCAGCACCGAATCCCCCTGGTACCGGATATCATCCACCAGCAGACGTTCCCCCGCATTGCGGATATACAATACCTTCTTTCCCGCACTGTCCTTCGACTCGAAGTTGAATACAATGGAATGCCCATCCTTCCGCTCCAGCACCACCCGCCACTCCCCATTGCGCAACCCCGGCCCCGCCAGCGCGCTCGCACCCAATCCTACCAGTAAAAACAGGAAAAAGATCACCTTGTAAGTACGTAACATAACCATGCCGTCATTTGAAATTACAACGGGCCAAAAGCCCGTTTGTTCGTTTTGACAGCAATTTACAGAAAAATCCCCGGCCGGTCAAAAGTCCACCGATCCAGTAGGATGATCAAGCTCCCCGCCCGCCAGGTCCGTCAGCAGTCTCCCCCCTCATACGCCCCATCAGCGCTCATCCATTATTGCAGGTTCTCCAGCATATCCCTCGTCATCCTCGCCAGGTCATACTCCGGCTGCCACCCCCAGTCCTCCCGGGCCACACTGTCATCGATGCTTTGCGGCCAGCTGTCCGCAATCTTCTGCCGGTAGTCGGGTGAATAGCTGATGGCAAATCCCGCCATATGCCCTTTTATTTCGGCTGCGATCTCCTTGGGAGAAAAGCTCAGCGCCGACACATTGTAGGAAGTTCGCACCGTGAGCTTCGCCGCCGGCGCCTCCATCAGCTCGATGGTCGCACGAATGGCATCCGGCATATACATCATCGGCAGATAGGTATCCTCTTTCAAAAAACAGGTATACTTGCCGTCTTCCAACGCATCGCGGAAGATCTCCACCGCATAGTCCGTCGTACCGCCGCCTGGCGCAGACTTATAGCTAATGAGTCCTGGATAGCGGATACTCCGCACATCCACCCCATATCGCTCGAAAAAGTAATTACACCAGAACTCCCCCGCATACTTGCTGATCCCATACACCGTACTCGGCTCGATGATCGTACGCTGAGGACAGGCCTGCTTCGGGGACGTAGGACCAAATACCGCAATGCTGCTCGGCCAGTACACTTTATGCAGCTTCTCCTCACGGGCAATATCCAGCACATTCAGCAGCCCCTGCATGTTCAGATGCCA
>DASZWE010000197.1:0-12918 GCA_035546735.1 Puia sp. | reverse complement strand
GGGTCTGGCTCCTACCAAGCTGTCGAACCCGGATATCACCTGGGAGTCCACGACAACATCCGATGTCGGCACGGACATCCTGCTGCTGCATCAGCGGCTGGCGCTGACCTTCGACTGGTATGACCGCCGGACGAATGATATCCTGGTGCAGCTGCCCTTGTCTTCCCTGTATGGTGGATTGACCGCGCCTTACCAGAACGTGGGCGTCGTACAAAACAAGGGATGGGAGATTGCGCTGAACTATAAGGACAAGGTGGGTGAGTTTACGTATTCCATCAGTGGTAATCTAACGCAGAATACCAATACGGTGCTGCATTACCAGGGCAATCCGGATGTCATCCAGGCCACGGGGAATAATTCCATTATCAAGCAAGGACTGCCCATCAGCGCGCTCTATGGCTATGTGGCGGCCGGGACCTTCAAGAATCAGGATGATATCGACAAGTGGGCGAAGCAAAAGCTTTCGGGGAGCAATAAGCCGGGCGACCTGAAATACATGGACCTGAAGCAGGACGGGGTCATCAATGGCAACGACAGGGCCTACCTGGGGAGCGTTATTCCCAAATATACATATGGGTTTAGCGCCGAGGTCGGTTATAGGGGCTTCCTGCTTTCCGCCTTGTTCCAGGGCATCGGCGGAGTGAAGCGGTATCTGAACAATCTTTGGTTTACCAGCGCCATCCGGCCGGGCCGGGAGATCAACTCCTATTTCCTGCATGCCTGGTCGGCGGCGAATCCGAACAGCAATATTCCCCGGCTGACCACGGACAATAACAGCGACAATACCCAGGCCAGCTCTTTCTGGGTGCAGAACGGCTCTTTTCTGCGGCTGAAGAATGTGCAGCTGGCTTATACGCTGCCTGCGCGCTGGATAAAGAACAGCTTTGTCACGGGGCTGCAGTTCTATGCCAATGCCACCAATCCCGTGACCTGGACAAAATATCCGGGGCTCGATCCTGAGACGGCGAACTATACCGACTATCAAATGGAAAACCCCAACGTCAGGATCTATACGCTGGGCATCAATGCATCATTCTAAAATCAGGCGCTGTAAAATTGGCAGACTACAGGACCGCTGGACATTATAATCAGCAAACAATGAAAAAGCTATTATTTATCATCACGATATTTTTTGCGATCACGGGTTGTACCAAATCCTTTTTAAATACCATCCCATCGGACCAGGTGTCCGACGGCAGCTTCTGGCAGTCGGATGCAGATGCTATTGCGGGCATCACGGCGGTGTATGACCAGATGCAGCACAATTACCAGATCTATGGGTTTATTCCCGAGACGGATGGCATGACGCCTAATGGATGGATCTGGAGCGGCTATAAGAATGGGTATTCCGCCATTGCGGAGGGCAACCTGCTTCCTACCACCGCCACGCCGGTGGCCGACAAATGGTCGCAGCTGTACAATGGCATCTATAAGGCCAACCTGGCCATGGAGAAGATCCCTGCCGTCAATATGGATGGGACATTGAAGAACAGGTTGCTGGGCGAGGCGCGGTTCCTGAGGGCGCTGTTCTATTATAATCTGGCGGATTATTATGGGGGCGTGCCTATTTTACGTCATACCCTCAAGCTAGGCGCTGAGCTGCCCGGCAGGGATTCGCTGACGGATGTGCTGCAATTCGTGGAGGATGAATGCGATTCTGCCGCGCAGTATCTTCCGGCCAGCTATGGGGCGGCGGATATAGGACGCGCTACCCTGGGCGCTGCATTGACATTGAAGACGCGTGCATTGCTGCTGGGCAAGGAGTATGACAAGGCAGCCGCCGCCGCCATGCAGGTGCGGAGTCTGGGAAAATATACGCTTTATTCCGACTATGCGGGGATGTTTACGAACGTGTCCGCGGAGAATAATGCGGAGGTGATCTTCGATGTGCAATATGCTGCGCCGGGTCTTGGAGAAGGGAGTCCCATGGATGGATTGATGGCGCCCCTGAGCTCTTTCAGCAAGGGCTGGGACCAGATCTTTCCCACGCAGGACCTGGTAGACGCCTATGAGATGCAGGCTACCGGGTTGCCCATTACGGACCCTGCATCGGGTTATGATGCGGCGCATCCGTATGATGGGCGCGATCCCCGCATGGATTATACGCTGGTGCGACCCGGAGCTACCTGGAAGGGCATTCCTTACAGCAATCTCGCCATCGGCACGGGCGGAGCCAACTATTTAGGCTACCTGCCCCGTAAGCATGTGCTGACCGTGGACGGGTTCAACTGGGGGGATTCACCGTTGAATTTTATCGTATTCCGCTATGCCGACATACTGCTCATGTACGCTGAGGCGCAAAATGAGGCGGTGGGTCCGGACGCCTCGGTATATGCGGCCATCGATTCCGTGCGGAGCAGGGCGGGGGTGAATATGCCGGCCATCGCTGCCGGAAAATCACAGGATGAGATGCGGGATATCATTCGTCATGAGCGCAGGATCGAATTTGCGTTCGAAGGGATCTATTATTCCGACATCCGCCGCTGGGGTATTGCCAAGTCGCTGATGGATGGAAGGGTTATCAAAAATATCAATGGACAGCAGCTGGATGTCTGGCATTTTGCGGATGCGTTATACCACTGGCCTATTCCCCAGTCGGAGATCGATCTGAATCCTAAGCTGACGCAAAACCAGGGATATAATTAATCTTATAACACGAGCTTGCGATGGCAGGACTCCAAAAAAATCATTAATGCGTCATGAAAAGAAGGAATTTTCTTACCTCTTTGACTACGCTGGCGGCAGCGGGGGGACTGGGTCCCGCCCGCGCCTTAGCCGGCCAATCGGCGGACCGCCCGTACGAGGGGGCGATACTGAAGGCAGGGCCCTATCTTCAATTTCCGGGACCTGACAGCATCACGGTACGATGGCTTACGAATGTGCCCTGCTTTGCCTGGGTGGAATATGGCGAGGCGCCCGACAAGCTGGATAAAAAGGCGGAGACTTTTACCGACGGGCTGGTGCAGGCCTATAACACGGTACATGCCATCAGGGTGCAAGGGTTGGCGCCGGGAAAGAAATACTATTACCGGATCTGTTCCAGGAGCATTGAAGACTTTCAGCCCTATAAGATCACTTTTGGGGGTGAGTTCGGGAGTGAGCCGTATGCCTTTACCACCCCGGATGTGGGGGCGGATCGCGTATCGTTCCTTGTGTTCAACGATATTCACGACAGGCCGGAGTCGTTCCCTCACCTGATGCAGTTCCAGGGGGAAGGGGAAAAGGACTTTGTCTTTCTCAACGGGGATATGTTCAACTTTCAGACGGACGAGGATCAGCTGGTGGCGCATCTGCTTCAGCCGCTGGGTAGCATGCCGGCGCAGACCCCTTTCTTCTTCTCGCGGGGAAATCATGAGATGCGTGGAAAGTTCGCGCGGCATCTGTCTGACTATTTTAACAGCGAGGACCCGCAGTTCTTCTTTTCCTTCCAGTATGGGCCGATGTATGCCATCGTGCTGGATTCGGGTGAGGACAAGGCGGACAATGACCCCGCGTATTACAGCCTGGCGGATTTCGATCGTTACCGGGTCATGCAGGCGGAATGGCTTAAGCGGGAGGTGCGAAAGAAGGCGTTCCGGAAAGCAAAGTATAAGGTGGTGTTCAGCCATATCCCGTTGTATCATGCGGGGGAGTGGCATGGGACGCAGCATTGCCGGGAGGTGTGGGGGGAGATACTCAATGAGGCGGGTATCGATGTGCTGATATGCGGGCATACGCATGTATATGGCATCCATCCGGCGGAGAAGGGAAAGCATAACTACCCTATCGTCATCGGTGGTGGTCCGAAGGATGGGAAGCGGACCATCATGCGGGTGGTAGCGGACCGTGAGGCGTTGAAGCTGGAGATGATGGATGATGCGGGCAAGATGGTGGGTGCGCTCAGGGTGTAAGCGACGCCGACAAACGGACGCGATCCTTAAAAGGACAGGTTTTTCGTGAAGAATTGCAGCATTTTCTTTTCCATCCTTTGGGCTATATGGTCGATGTGATTGCCTTCGTATATTTCGAAGGAATGCCTGATCCCGTAGCGGTTCAGCTCGTTATCCAGCGTTCTGATGCTTGCTGCGATGCCCGCGTCTTTATCTCCTGCATCGAAGCCGATGGCTTTTAGCTGCCGGATGTTATAGATATACTGGTCTAAGCTGTTCAAGGGACGATTGGCATCCCATTTTTTCAAAACCTGCGGCTGCCATTTTCCATCCTTTACCGGCAGATCGAGATAAAACGGCGGGTTGGCGGGGTCGGGCGACCAGGCTGCTGCGGAGGCAAAGAGGGCTTTGGTAAAAAAATCCGCTTTTTGAAAGGATTCGATCGTCCTGATGCTGTCGGCGCGCAAATAGGATGGCAGCAAGGTTTCCTCCGACTCAGGGGGAGAAACCAGGCAACAGGGGCTTAGCAGGTAGACCGATGAAAACACATCCGGGTTTTTTTCCCCAATCCTCAGCGCTCCATAGCCGCCCATGGAATGACCGCATATGCCGCGGCTTTCTTTTTTGGCAATGGTGCGGTAGTGACGATCGATATAGCCGACCAGCTCGCCGGCTACAAAATCTTCCCAATCGCCCGTCGTTACAGAGTTCGAATACATACTGCCCTGGAAAAGCGTGTAGGCGTCCGGTGTAACGAAGATCATCTCCCTGGTCGTATCCTGTGCCAATACGGTATCTAAAATGGGGGGCAATACCATCCAGTGCTTTTTGAGGCCATAAAACTTTGCATCGTCGTCCGTATAGCCATGAAGGAAGTAAACTACGGGATAGTGCTTGTTGGGATGGGTGCTATAACCGGCGGGCAAATAAATGGATACATATCTGTCCGAGCTGTCGCGGCTGAGATTGCCTTGCAGCAGCCGGCTATGAACCCTGATGCGCTGAACGGAGCCCCGGGCAATCCGATGCGGCTGGGCAAAGCTCTTCGATGTCAGGGCGAGTAAGAGGAGTGCAATGGAAAAATAAGTCGTATGTTTTTTCATATAGCAATCGTTATCGTAGTACCAGCGATATTTCCAATACCCGGGGTTTGTTCCCGAAATAGGGGCCGCCCCAATCCGTCTCATCCCCGTTGAGTATGCGCAGGGGTTTGAAGATACCGTTCTCAAAATGCCCTTCTTCTACTTTCAGGTATTGCCAGGGCCGTCCGGAGCTTTTTCCGGTGGGTTTGAACGTGATGCGGGAATGTGTACCAATGGCAATGAATTTGTCCTCCGACAGCCGGATGATCATCATTTTGCCAACGGGTTGGGCATTGGGCGGGAGGCCTTCGCCCCTGCCGAAGCCTCCAAAATTTACGGTGGCCTGCCAATTGCCGAGGTCGATGGTTTGCGGTCCGTGGTTTTCGTCTTCCACCACGGCTGTTATTTTCCCTTCGAAGGCCCATTTCGCCAGCTCACGCATCATGGGCGCCAGGGTCCGGTATTCCTCTCCCACCGGGGTCAGACGTGCGGTTATCACCGAGTCCGGGCTATCCCGCCCGTTGTCATCTATTCCACAAGGGGAAAAGCCGATGCCGCCGTGGGCCAGCACGGCGTAGATGTATTTGGCATACACGGCGCCCGGGATGGTTTCGGGGACGAACAGGGGGTTGTCGCTGCGGCCATACAGTTCCAGCACCTTTAGCACTTTTTCGTTGCCGGAAAGATAGATATCCGGAGCGAGAATGTCGATGGCCGGCGCAGCCGCTTTATAAATAGCCAGTACATTGTCTGTAGCGCCGCCGCTCTCATAATTGCCGGGGCCGGGATTGGAAAGGGGATCGCGGAGCGCGACGTTGATATAGAGCGGCAGCGCATTCTCTTGCCGGCCGGCGGCGGCGACCTTTCCGATGTAGGAAGCAACCGACCATGCATGAAAATATTCATCTGCATTCTTACCAAAGACTTCCCTCCAGGAACCGCTGGACGCCTCATGGGGCAGCTGGTTCAGCACTGCCGGCTCCAACAGCCGGGCGGGGACAGCCCCTTCGAATAATTTTTGCGCGGCGGGTGAGTAGTCGCGGACGCTGCCCCAGGTTCCGGGTTCATTTTCTACCTGTACCATGATGACCGTATGCCGGGGGTCGGCTTTTGCCAGATGGTGCATAACGGAGCTAAATGCTTTTGTATCGGCCTGCAGGGTGGCTTCCGGGAAGGGCGATGGCGAATCGATCCAATCGCCTTTTTCACCGATGACGTTGGGGTATTTGGCGGGATCTCGTTTCATCCATTCGGGCATGTAGTGATTGCTGGCATTTTTCCAGGTGCCGAACCACAGCAGTACCAGCCGCACTTTATGGGCACGGGCCTGTGTAAGCAGGGTATCCACCAGCGAGAAGTCGAATTGGCCGGGATGGGGTTCTATCTGCTCCCAATAGATGGGCAGCTCCAACGTGTTCAAATGGAGTTTTTCGGCTGCCTGCCATACTTCGGGCAGCATCCCGGGCCAGGCGCTTGAGTTATGTGCCTGGCCGCCGAGAATGAAGAAGGGTTCTCCGTCCACCAGCAGGGCATGACGGCCATTTTGATGGATGATCCGGGGCGTTGTGGTGACGGAGGTTTGGCCAGGGAGGTTGCCGGCAGCAAGCAATAGCAGGAGGAAGGATACCATGGTTTTCATGGTGCGAAATTAAGGGGGAAGGCGGGTTAAGGGGGTATGGATATCTTTATATTTGGGTATGAAAATGTTAAGTAACAAAAATCCCCCGCGGCTGCGGGGGATTTTTGCGGGGTGGTAATTACCAACCGGGAGTTTGTTTGTATACCCCATTGCTTCTTGTGATCTCATCGGGGTTTATCGGCCATGCCATATGCTTAGTGGGATCATAGTTCCGGGCCGGCCAGACCACTACGGGGTCATAGCCAGATGCGGGATCGGTTTTGGTGTAGTAGCTGCGTCCATGTAGGGGGGCGTTGATGGTCGTGACATCACCCCATCTTTTAAGGTCCATGAACCTGTCCGTCCATTCGCAGGCCAGCTCACAGCGGCGTTCGTGTTTCAGGTCGTCCATGGTTGGGCTGGTTATGGGGTTCAATCCTACCCGGGCGCGTACTTCATTCAGCGGTGCGGCGGCATCGGCATTCTTACCTTGCTGGATAAGCGCTTCCGCCTTGAACAGCAATATCTCGGCATAGCGCATCAGCGGGAGGTTGAGCCGGGTGGTGGGATAGTCGCCATTCTGGTTGATCATCTGATTGGTCCCTGCGTCGCCGCCGGAGCCGTAGCTATAGGGCTCCATGTATTTATTGATCTGGAAGCCGGAGAGGCTGTTGGTGGAGTAATAGCTGCGCGTCTGTCCAAAATAGGTGAACTGGTCGCCAAATTTAAGGATGGTGGCTTCACGGCGGGGGTCGCCGGATTCGTATGCGTCGTACAGCTCTTCGGTGGGCTGGAAGTAGCCCCATCCGTTGTAAAGGCCCCATCCGGTGTTTTCCAGGACGACGCCGGGGAATTCGGAACCGCCCTGTGTTCCCGAGGTGACGGACCAGATATATTCGGAGCTCCAGTTATTGGCGACTTTGAAGACAGACTTGTAATTGTCGGCGGGAGTGGCCTGACCTGTTATCAACGCCCTGCCGCATTCATTCTTTATCCTGTCGCAGAGGTCAGGGATCAGCGCCCATTTGGTGTTGTCATACTGCGCCCAGTACGCGTATGTTTTCACCAGGTAGCCCAGTGCGGCTGCTTTGTGTGCACGGCCCTGGTCGCCGGAGCCGTAGGTTTGGAAGAGCGGAAGGAGTTCCGACGCCCGCTGGAAGTCGGCGGCGATGATGGCATAGTTGTCCGTCACCGAAGGCAGCTGGGGAGCGATGCGGAATCCGTAGTGTGCGTCTTCCGCGCTGTCATAAGGGACTCCCTGCGCCTGGCATCCCCAGAGGTAGGCGATCCAGAAATGGGCGAAGCCGCGGATGAAATAGGCTTCACCCAGGCAGCGGTTCTTCAGCGACCCGGACAGGCCGGTAGATGCTTTGATCCCTACGATGGCCAGGTTGGCCTTGGCGAGCATGGAGTAGAGATCTGTCCAACCGTCGGCCATATAGCTCTCATGGCCTGTGCAGACGAAGTTCTTGATGTTCTGTGCGTCGGGCTTGGTCCTTCCTACGATGAGGTCGTCACTGGCGTTCTGCATCCAGAAGAGGTTACGGCCCCAGGTATTCTCGTCTTTCATAGCCACGTAGAGCGAGGCGCTGCTTTTTATGGCATCCGTAGAGTCATCCCACTGGTAGGCCGTAGAAGGGTTGCCATAGGGCTTGGTGTCGACCCAGCCCTTTTTGCAGGAGCAGCATATCAACACCGGCAACAATGGTAAATATTTTATGATCTTAGTTCTCATATCCTTATTGTTTTCAGATTATAAATTGAGTTTTACACCTGCGGCAAATACTCTCGATACGGGGAACTGGCCGCCATCCAGTCCTACTCCGCCGACCTCGGGATCCATCCCGCTGTAGTTGGTAAAGGTGAACAGGTTGTCCGCGCTGACGTAGACCCTAAGGTTGTTGTTCTTATAAAATTTCGGGAAATTATAGCCGATGACCAGGCTTTTGACACGCATGTAGTTCCCATTCTCCAGGTACCAGTCGGAGGCGGTGGAGAAGTTGTTATTGGCATCGCTGGCGGAGATGATCGGGATATTGGAATGGGGGTTGGTGGGAGACCAGGCGCCAAGGATCTTATCCCAGCGGTTGTACCCCTGCTCCGAGCCGTTGAGCGTGGATTCCTTGAAGGCGTGGAATAATTTCACCCCGCCCACTCCCTGGAGGAACATGCTCATGTCGAAGCGCTTCCATTTCAGATTCAACGTAAATCCATAGGTGAACTTGGGGAAGGCGTTACCCATGTAAAACTTATCATTGTCATCGATCTTGCCGTTCTGGTCCTTGTCGACGAATTTCAGGTCGCCGGCCTTGGCGTTAGGCTGTATCCTGGAGCCATTCTTATCCACATAGGCGGCTGCTTCCGCATCGCTCTGAAAAATGCCCGCTGTCTTGATGAGCCAATAGGAATAATAGGGCTGGCCCACGGTGCTGCGGTAGGGATACAACACATACCTCCAGCTGTCGCCATGTGTCCAGGCGGAGCCGGGGTTGTCATCGATGTATTCGACCTTGTTATTCAATGTGGCGATATTGCCGCTGAGGGTATAGTCTACTCCGCCGGCATTGCCTTTCCAGGTGGCGGTGAATTCGAGACCGGTGTTCCGGATCTTACCCTGGTTGATCAGCGGGGGATTGAGGCCCATCGTATTGGGCCAGCCGCTGGCCTGGGATTGTATGAGGTCGTACGTAAGCTTGTTGAAATAGTCGAAGGTCAAAACAAATTTTTCTTTGAGGACGCTGATATCGACTCCCAGGTCCTTTTGCTCGGAAGTTTCCCAGGTGAGGTGGGGGTTTTGGACCTGGTTCACGTACAGGGCGGTGGTCTGTGGAGCGCCATCGCCTACCTGGTAGGTATTGTCCAGGTACAGGGTCTGATAGCCGTAGTTGTAACCGACGGAGCTGAGGTTGCCGATGCGGCCCCAGCTGGCGCGGATCTTCAGCAGATCCACCATGGGGAGGTTGAAGAAGGGTTCGGAGCTGATCTTCCAGGCGGCGGTTAACCCGGGGAGACCCTTGCCGCGGTGACCTTCGGCCAGCCTTCCGGCAATGTCATAGCGGTAGCTGCCTGTGAGGAAGTAGCGGTCGGCCCAGCTGTAGGAAAGCCTTCCCACAAAAGACTGGTTGCGATCCTTTACTTCCCAATCCTGGGGCTTGATGCTGGTGAAGTCGCTGGCGTTGAGGAAGAACTGCGCCCAATCGGCTTCGTTGTCGAAGGTCTTGGCCGATGCCTTGAAGCCCATGTCGTGATATTCCTGCGCCGTGGTGGAAGCCATGGCCCCGATGCTGTGCCTGCCGAAATTGCGGCTATAGTTCACCGTGTTCTCCCAGATCCAGTTATAGTTCTTGTCCGTGGAGTAGTCCAGCTCGTTGTTCAGGACGGGCTTGCCGGGTTCGGGACGCTTGGGGATAAAGCTTTTGTACAGCGAGCTGTATTGACGGTAGGAGAACCGGGTGAGGAAGGACAGGCCGGGGATAATGCTGGTGATCTTCAATTCGGAGATGGATTGAATGTCCGTAGCCTTGTTATACGGCTTATTGCGTAGCAGGGTGGCCACGGGGTTCACGGCGTCTCCGTGGATACCAAGATAAGGGGAGTTTACGGGGCCTGTGCCTCCGAACGTACCGTCGGGATAGTAGACGGTGGCCGAGCGGGGCATGTAGATAGCGGAGAGAATGGTGCCTGTATAGCCGTCATCCGTACTGGTACCTCTGCTATCGTTGCCATTCACGAATACGTCCTGCTTGAATTTTATATGCGGGGTGAAGGTGTAGCCTGCGTTGAAGCGACCGGAGATATTCTTATTATAGGTATTCAGGAGGGTCCCTTCATTCTCTTCATACCGGCCTTCGAAAAGGGTGGAGAATTTGTCGGTGCCGGCATTGACAGCCACGTTGTGACGGTGGACCAGGCCCGTGCGGAAGATGGAATGGATCCAGTCCGTACGGGTTACCATATCATAAGGGTTTTTGGTAGCATCCCATCCGTCCAGCGGGGTGAGGCCTGCATTGGCATAGGCCAAGTTGGCGACTGCGGCCGTCTTGTCGGCTGTCAGGGACTGGGGAAGCTTCCATGCCGTCTTGGCTCCGGCGAAACCTGTATATTCTACGCCCGGCCGGCCTTGTGCGGCCTGGCGGGTCGTTATCAGCATGACCCCGGCGGACCCGGAGAAAGCTCCATAGATAGCGGCAGAGGCGGCATCTTTGAGGATGGTGATGTCTACCACATCGGCGGGGTTGTAGGGGGCGTTTGGAACACCGTCCACCACTACCAGCACGCTCTCATCGGAAGTAGAGCCTTTGCCGCGGATGGTGATCCTGGGGGCCTGATCCGGATGTCCGCCTTCGCTGACGACGGTAACGCCGGCGACCTTTCCCTGGATCATGCTCGCTACGTCCACCACGGGCCGCTCTTTGATCTGATCCATATCCGGCACTTCAGATACGGCGGCAGAGAGGTCCTTTTTGCGAACCGATCCATATCCGATGACCACGACCTGGTCAAGAGAAGAGCTTTTATTGGTGAGTACAATGCTCAGGGATATGCGGCCGTTGTCCTTCATTTCATACCCTGTCAGGGTGTCGGCGGCGTAGCCGACGGCGCTGAGGATAAAGCGATAGTCGCTACCGGCGGGCACTTTGCTGAAGCTGAAGATGCCTTTTGCATTGGTGGTAGTGAGGCCTTTAAATCTACCGGAAGGGTTGTCCAGGCGAACGGTCACGCCTTCCAGCTCTTCGCCTCTTTCATTTTTTACGATGCCCATGGCTGTGTTGGTACTGGGCTGGGCCATCACCTTTAGAGAACAGGTGATCAATAGCAGCGCCCATGTTAGCGTCCGATTCATAAGCTGTTGTGTTGTTTTAGAGATTTTTTGTTGAGCAATAGAGTACCTGTCGCATGTCTGGTGCGTTTTTTCATTTCATTATTGTATGTAGGGATTTACTTTACCTGTATCGAGAAACTCTTGTCGCTGGTTTTTTTAAGCGTTAGTTCATTAAGGTCACAAAGCGTATGTAAGAATGATTCGATAGATTCCCTGTTCCTGTCTAATTTTCCTGTAAAGGTCATGTTTTGCAGTGCTGTGGCGTCGCAGGTGATCGTCACTCCGTAGTTTTGTTGCAACAGCGAGAATATTTCCGACAGGGGCCGGTTGGTGAAATCCATTACCTGCTGTTGCTGTTGAGGGGCTGTATTCACGGGCAGCCGGGTTGCCAGTGAAGCTTCCGGAGTGACATTCTTTATCCGTACGGAAAAGTCGGTTTTATCGAGGGTCAGCTGCTGGCCGGGCCGGAGATAAATGTCCCGGAATGTTTTGCTGTCGGGGCCTTCTTTTTTAACTACGACCTTGCCGCTGAAAAGGCGTACGGTAGTGTAGTGATCATTCTTATCGTTCACGCTGAAGACGGTGCCCAGCACCGTAGTGGCGATATCTTTGGAATGCACTACAAAGGGGTCTCCCTTTCTCACCGTGAAAGTGGCCTGGCCGTCCAGGTATATATCCCTTTTGTTGTCGGTGAACGGGCTGTTAAAAGCGATCTCGCTGTTGCCGCCCAATTCCACTTTGCTGCTGTCGGGCAGGAAGCAGACCTTTACGGCGGCGGAGTGATTCTGTATCCTGCTCATCGGGGGCGCTTTTTTTACGGTGGACGCTATCTGTGGCGTCTGTGCGGGGTTCCTGTCCTCCCGGTGCAGCAGGAAGACGAGTGCGGTTGCCGCTATGACGGAGGCGGCTGCCACCCAGGCGTACCGGATCTTTCTCACGGGGGCCGGAGTTGGCATTTTTCCTACCCGGGCTTCGATGGCCTGCCGTATCTTATCTGTCGGCGCTCCTTGTTGGATGTCCGGATCAAATTCTTTCCAGCTGTCTTCTGTGAGATATTGAGCTAATTTTTCCGGGTTGTTCCGGAAAAACTCTATTACCTGTTGTTTTTCTTCTTCTGTGACGTCGCCCTGAAAAAACCTTTCGATCAAGTAATGGGAAATGCTCATATATAGTATTCGTATGAGAAGAGGAAATCCCCCGGTGTGGGGCAAAATTTATTTAGAGGAGCGAGAGGATACTTTTTCGGAGGGATCTCAAGGCACGGGATATATGGCCTTCGATGGTCTTGGGTGATATGGAGAGCTGCCGGCTGATCTCTTTATGGGAGAGGTCGTTCAGGCGGCTTAGTTTAAATACTTGTCTGCTTTGGGTGGGGAGCTCTTCTATGGCTGCCAGGACGTTTTGCAGCTGGTCTTTATAGAGGAGGTTATCTTCCGGGGGGGTGGCTGATATAAAGGTGTCGGAGAGTTCCCGGGTATGCCGGAGCGTTTCCTTACGGAGGAGGTCGATGAGTATGCTTTTGGCGAT